>CAVACC010000097.1:0-10742 GCA_963587495.1 Clostridia bacterium
GAGAGATGATAATCGCTTTACTTATATTAGCACTATAAATCCGTGTAATCCGTGCAATCCGTGCCTTATCTATATCCTAAGAAGCTTATGACACACCCTCACCTTCTGAAAGTTTGACATTGAATGGTTGTTAAATTCGGAACATTTTATCGAGAGAAATAGTTAAAAGAAATTAAATAAACGGATAAATGCTTGCAAATTACATATTTAATTAATATATTTGCAATGTGTTTTTCATAGTATTAGATTTAAGGTTAACAACATGGGGTCACGGCGGTGGCCCATTTTTTTTTTACTTTTTTCTCTTGAACTTGTGGTAGAGTTTCCACGCAAGAATAGCCCCATCGAGTGCGCCTGCACCCATGGACATCAGGCTGCTTATCCGTTTGCTTGTGCTTGCCGACTTCGACAAGGCGTCAGGCTTTTTGAAAAGCGAGTTCCATAGAGTTTTTATTCTTTCATCATCGGCATCAATATCCTTTCGCACCAATTCCTTGCGCAACATGATTTCTGCCAACGAACTTAATTCCTGTTCTTGATTATCTTTTGTCATTTTCTTTGAATTCTTTAACTTCCCCATTTGCGAAAGTTGAGTTAAACATTAAGAAATAAGCGTTATTTCAGGAGTAGGCCGGCAAGAAATCTGACCAAAGGCTTCTCGATCCATTGGTGCCTGTTGGCAACGAATAAGAGCAAGAGGAGAATGTAAAAAGCTGCCACGATGCAAAATCCCCATACCATTCCCAACCAGTTGCCTAAGGCGAAAGCCGCAGCAAACGACAGGTAGATGAGGGCGATGGTAAGGAGGCCGAGCAACACCAGCGTGATGGTGAAGGCTGTGAGCAAGCGAACAACTTTATCAACCACATCGAGCTTCATATATTCCTTCTGAAGCCCGATGTAGTGCTTGATAGTTTCTACGAGTTGTCCTATTGTCTCAACGTTTTTATCGTTAGAGAACATCATATTATAAACTAACTTTCGAATTAATTCAACTTTCGCAAGTATGTTCCACACGCCCTGAAAGGGCAGAAGCTCTTAGCCCAGGGCAGCGCCCTGGGTTATTTTGGACGCAAACCTGTCGCCCTGTAAGGGCAAAAGCTTTAAAACTCCTGGCAATTTATAAAGCTGTTGCCCCTACAGGGCGCCTTGCTGATTGCCATTATACCCAGGGCGTTGCCCTGGGCTAAGAGCTTTTGGGCCTTCAGCCCGTACTTGAACCACTATGCGAAACTTCAGTGTGCTAAAGATGAAAGGGCAGGGGAATTAAACCTCAGTAGCAGCATCCTTGATGTCGTCTACCAAGTCGTCTACGTCTTTCTTGCTCAACTTGATGTCGTGCTTCTTGCAGAAATCATCGATTGCGCCAGAAATCTTGTTGCGAGTATCTTCACCTTTCTCAGGAGCAAAAATCAAACCGAGTGCGCCGCCGGCAAGAGCACCGCCGAGGAATGCGCCAATGTAACCTAATGCTTTCATAATTCTAATGTATTAAATGTTAAACATGTTATTAATTACACTTTGTCAAGCGGAGGAGCTGTTGTTCTTTATTTCCTCAGCTTGCTAAAGTTGATGTTGCAAATATACAAAACTTTAGGGACAAAACAAGTATTTTTGGCTTAAATTTTCCATAAAAATGTTGTTTTATATGGATTTAACAAACTTTATGCGCCCTTTTTTCCCTATTTGCGATATATTTTGTATTTTCGCCGAACGAAAAATTGATTTTAAAAAGTTAAACCATAAATAAACAAAAGCACATGAAGAAAATTTCAATAATGAGTGTAGGCTTATGCGCAGCTTTGGCGCTCGCAAGTTGTGGAACATCTAAGGAGAGCGCTTATCGCAAGGCTTTCGAGAAGGCACAGGCTCAGGAGGCTCAGCAGGCACAGCAGGCTCCTGTCACCACCGAACCAGTAGTAACTCCTTTGGAGACAGCTCCAGCCACTCAGACAACAGTTACCGACGTAGATAATGCCGTGGTTCGCCAGGAGAGCGTTTCTATGGTTGCAGGTTCTGGCTTGCAGGACTTCAGCGTAGTAGTAGGCTCATTCGGCGTGAAGGCCAATGCCGAGGGCTTGTACAACACCCTCAAGAGCGCAGGCTACGATGCTCAGATTGTTCAGGGCGAGCGCAATATGTACCGTGTTGTTGCCACCACATTTGCCGATAAGGCCAACGCTGTGAAGAGCCGCAACGAGCTTCGTGCCGGCAAGTATCCAGACGCTTGGTTGCTTTTCAAGAAATAAATGCGAATCCTTTCCATCGATTACGGGAAAAAACGCACAGGGCTCGCGGTAACCGACCCTCTTCAGATCATTGCTGGAGGGTTGGGTACCGTCGAGACTTCTGTGCTCTATGAGTATATAGAGGCGTACATCCAGCGTGAGCAGGTGGAACGCATCGTGATCGGCAAGCCCATGCAGCCCAATGGTCAGCCCAGCGAGAACATGGTCAGGGTGGAGAATTTCTTCAACCGTTGGCGCAAGGCTCATCCCGAGATTCCCATAGAGTATTACGACGAGCGCTTTACGTCGGTCCTGGCCCACCGTGCCATGATAGATGGCGGAGTGAAGAAGAAGACGAGGCGCGAGAACAAAGGTTTGGTGGACGAGATCAGCGCCACCATTATTTTACAAGATTATTTGCAGTCAAGAAAATGATTTTACCAATTTATATTTATGGACAGCCTGTTTTACGAAAGGTTGCCGAAGATGTCACCCCAGAATATCCCGAGCTTAAGACTCTTATTGCCAATATGTTCGAGACTCTCGATGCCAGCAATGGTATTGGTCTTGCAGCGCCTCAGATAGGTTTGGCCATCCGTGTGGTGGTGATCGACCTTGACGTGCTGAGCGAGGATTTCCCCGAGTACAAGGGTTTCCGCAAGGCATTCATCAATGCTCACATCTTAGAGTACGACGAGGAGAGCGAGAAGGCTTCCTCAGAGGAGGGTTGTCTTTCCATCCCTGGCATTTCTGAGAAGGTGACCCGTCCTACCCGCATCCATGTGAAGTATCTCGACGAGGAGATGCAGGAGCACGACGAGTGGGTGGAAGGTTACTTGGCACGTGTGATGCAGCATGAGTTCGACCACCTGGAGGGCACCATGTTTATCGACCGCCTGTCGCCTCTTCGCAAGAACATGATCGCAGGCAAGTTGAAGAACATCCTCAAGGGAAAGTTCCGTTGCTCTTATCGTACAAAGATCAGACATTAAATGGAGTTAGGGGAAGATTTTTCAGGAGATAATTTATACAAGATAGGCAGACGTTCTTATGATAAGGAGATTGTTGACTGGTTTAGTTTTTATGCTTTTTGTTGGCACGGCTTCAGCACAATACCGTGTCGACCGACTCATTACGGCCGGACGAAGTGCGCTTTATTATGAAGACTATGTGCTCTCCATCAAGTACTTCAACCTCGCCATCGGCGCCAAGCCCTATCTCTACGAGCCTTGGTATTACAGAAGTGTGGCGAAGTTCAACCTCGACGATTTCGTGGGCGCGGAGGGCGACGCCAACGAGGCTTTGAAACTCAACCCCTACATTAATGATATTTACGACCTGCGTGCGATTACCCGCATCCGACAGGGACGTTACGACGAGGCCATTTCCGACTATGATGCAGCCATCCGTTTAGAGCCCCGCAACCGCAACTATTGGTTCAACCGGGCGCTCTGCAAGATGGAGGACGGCAAGTACGACGACGCCCTCGCTCAGCTCGATTCCATCATCACCCGATGGGACAAGTTCTCGAAAGCCTATTCGCTCAAAGCAGAGGTCTATCTGCAGAAGAAAGACACGCTCAGCGCCGAGAAATGGCTCGACAAGAGTCTGGTGCTCGACCCCTATGATGGCGAAGCCTGGACCACACGTGCCTATATGGCTTTGGCGCGCAAGGAATGGAAGACAGCCGACGAGGCGCTCACCAAGTCTTTGCACTTCAAGCCCAACAACGTGAACAGTTACATCAACCGAGCCCTGGCACGCATCAACCTCAACAACCTTCGAGGAGCGATGAGCGATTACGACAACGCCCTCGACATAGATCCCAACAACTTCCTCGCCCACTACAACCGTGGACTGATGCGTGTGCAGTTGGGCGACAACAACCGTGCCATCGAGGATTTCGACTTCGTCATCAAGATGGAACCCAAGAACTTCATGGCCATCTTCAACCGCGCCTTGCTTCACGATAAGGTGGGCGACCTGAAGGCGGCTATCCGCGACTACACGACGGTCATCAACCAGTTCCCCAACTTCTGGACGGGTCTGTCGTACCGTGCAGGCTGTTACCGTCGGTTAGGAATGACAGCCAAGGCTGAGCTCGACGAGTTCCGCATCTTCAAGGCTCAGATGAACAAGCACTTAGGCATCCAGCCCCGATGGAGCGCGAAGACCAAGAAGGCCATGCGCAAGCGTTCGGAGATAGACCCCAACAAGTATGCATCACTCGTGGTCGAAGATGCGCCCAAGTACGAGCATGAGTACAAGAGCGAGTATCGTGGCAAGGTGCAGAACCGTGTCGTAGAGGCAGGCTATCTGCCTATGTATCAGTTGTCTTACTTCCCCAACGACAAGAGCCTGAGCACCATTCAGGCTTACGACAAGGAGGTGGACGCCTTCAACATGACCCTCGACAAGAAAGCCAAGCACAAGCTCTACATCGTGTGCAGCAAGGACCAGCTCAACGAGGCCGAGTCGATGGAGATCTTCTCCATGATTGACCGTCTGTCGGCAGAGCTCAGCGTGGCAAAGAGCGACGCTGAGAAAGCCCATCTGCTGTTGCTCCGTGCCGTCGCCCATTCCGTGTTGCGCGATTTCGAGGCAGCCATTGCCGACTTTACCGAGTACGTGGGTTGTGGAGGCAAGAGTTCCATTGCCTACTGGCAACGTGCCGTCTGTCAGACCGAGCTCGACGAGTTCAACCTCTCTGAGGGCAAGGGCATTACCAATCTCCATTCTGCCGAGGCTGACTTCAGCGACGCCATCCGTCAGAACGGCAACAACGCCTATGTGTATTACAACCGTGGCAACCTGCATGCAGGGCGCAACGAGCTCTCCAAGGCCATCGACGACTATTCCATCGCCATCCGCATCGACTCCAACCTTGCCGAGGCTTACTACAACCGAGGCATTGCCCGTTCGAAGGCTGGCAACAAGCAAGCCGCCATCCAGGATCTCTCCAAGGCTGGCGAGCTGGGACTCTACGATGCTTACGCTGTCATCAAGCGGCTCAACAAGCAGAAGTAGTTAAAATAAAGATTCATCACATTTATAAATATAATGTTTATCAATCACTTAAAGAAAGCAAAAGCATGGTGCACGCTGGCCCTCCTTTCAGCCAGCCTCCTGATGCCCATGCAGACGAAGGCCCAGCGAGTGGCTGTCAAGACCAATGCCCTCTACTGGGCTTCCTTTACTCCCAACATCGGAGCAGAGTTCAGGGTCAATCGCCACGTCACCTTCAATTTCGAGGCGGCCTACAACCACCTCAAGATCTTCAACATCGACACCCGTGGCGCCATGATCACGCCCGAGGTGCGCTATTGGTTCAGCGCCCGTCCGCAGGCAGGTCATTTTGTGGGAATAGCCGGCATTGGCTGCCACTACAACTTTGAGATTGGAGACAATCGCCATAAGGCCGACCTCTATGGTGGAGGCCTTACCTACGGCTATAGTTTCGTGTTGTCGCGACGATGGAGTCTTGAGACGACCCTTGGCGTGGGAATGGCTCACGTGCAGGAGATGAAATGGGACAAGGACGAGTATGAGCCTGATGAGGCCAATGTGAAAAGGTGGAACCCCATCCCCATCAAGGCTGGTGTAACCTTCGTGTATCTAATCAAGTAAAAAGCACAATTCCCTGGAAGTCACACACATATATACGACGGCTTCCCCGTGTATAGTTCTCTTTATCAGCATAAGATTTCACAAAACGTGCCAACCATGCGTGTTTTTGCAAAACGCATGCGCGAACATACTTATATATATATACAAAAAAATAAGATAAGAATACAATTTATGACTACTCATAACTTATTATTTATGAAGCCGCTTCGCTCCATTACTTTTCTTGTCGCCCTCTTCTTGCTCACCGTGTCGGAAGTATCGGCACAGGAGGTGATGCGAGTGCTGGGTACGGTAGTTCTCAAGTCGGACGGTTCACCCTGTATCGGCGTCAACGTTTCCGACGCCACCACACGCCGTGTGCTTGCCATGACCGATGTCGACGGAACCTTTGCCGTCAACGTGCGTTCCAACGCCCGTCTGCGCTTCTCCATGGTGGGAATGAAGACCAAGGAGGTGGACGTGAAGGGCAAATCGCGTCTGCACGTGGTGCTCGAAGAGGAGAGTGTCTCGCTCAAGGAGGTGACCATCTCGCAGAAGCGCATTACCGACAAGATTCTGCCCGAGCCAACCGACATCGAGGTCAAGGGCAACTATTTCCATGTGAAGACCCGTGTGCGCGTGCCCCGCGAGATGTTCTCGCACAACACACGACTCGTGGTTCAGCCCGTGCTCAACAACGCCACCCGCAAGCAGGTGACACTCATGAAGCCAATGGTGTACGACGCACGAGAGTACAACGAGACGCAGGACCGACTCTACAGCTTCGACCTCAACGACTCGCTCGCTGGCGACCCTCTGGCTCGCTACATCACCGTGAAGAGCGAGCAGACACGTGAGAAAGGACGCACCAACGACATCATTGGCTACAGCGACTCCATCTACGTGGAGCACGTGAAGGACGACTTCTCGTGCGACGTCTATATGGCCATCGAGAACTACAACCGCATCCTCTACCGCGACACCACCATCATCGCCCGTGGAACCGTCAACCCCCTGCGTTTCCTCGACTACAGCTTTGCTGCCCACGAGCTTACCGACTCGGCCTACTTCCCCAAGAAGGAGGTGCAGCTTCGCGACAGCCAGGGCAAGGTGAACCTCCGTTTCCCCGTGGGCAAGGCCGTCTTCGACAGCAGCGACCCGCAGAATGCCTCCGAAATCGACAAGCTTCGCCAGCAGATAGAGACCATTTCCCAGTCGAAGGGCGCCTCGCTCAGCTCGCTCGAGCTGCGGGGCCAGTCGTCGCCTGAGGGACGCTACGACCGCAACCTGAGTCTTGCCAAGATGCGTATGGACTACGCCCTGGACTTCCTGAAGCGCACCCTTCCTGCCGACATGACCCAGGGAATGACCTTCACGTCCGACGCCAAGGTGGCTCCCTGGTCGCGTGTGGCTGAGATGCTTCGCAAGGACACCCTTGCCAGCGAGGCCGACAGGGTAGAGGCCATCCTGGCTGCCCACCGTGACATCGAGGCACAGGGCAGAGCCATCCAGCGCCTGCCTTTCTATCACAAGATCATCGCCACACGCTGTCTGCCACAGTTGCGCCGTGTGGACTACACCCTGCACTACAACGTCTACCGCACACTCACCATCGACGAGATCGCCCAGCTCTACGCCCAGGACTACAGCCAGCTGTCGAAGTATGAGTTCTTCAAGCTCTACCGTGCCGAGGCCGACACGGCGAAGCGCGTCACCATGATGCGCCTGGCACTCGAGGTGTACCCCTCGTTCATGGCAGCAGCCAACGACCTCTCTGTGCAGCTCATCAACCATCGCCAGTACGACGCCGCCCTGTTGCGCCCCTTCGCAGGTGCCAACGCCCCTCAGGAGGTCAACGTCAACCAGCTCATCGCCCTGCTCAACGAGGGCCTTTATGCCTCAGCCGACTCCGTGGCCCATTTTGTCAACGACAACGAGTCGACCCACACCATGCTGGCGGTCAACGCCGTGCTCAACGGCCGTTACGATTCCGAAAACTACGCCACCATCGCCAAGACCGGCAAGCGCAACGAGGTGGTGATGCTCCTTGCCATGAAGCTCAACGACGCAGCCCTGCGCATGAGCAGAAATCTGCCCGACAATGAGGCTGTGAGCCACTATCTGCGTGCCATCTGTCTGAACCGTACCGACGACCCCACCGAGGCCTACGAGGAGCTGAAACGAGCCTTCGCCATGGACGCCTCGCTCAAGGAAATCGCCAAGACCGACGGCGACGTGACCGACCTCCTGTCTACGGATAAACAACAATAAACACACACACAGATCATCATGAAAAGAAAAGATTTCATCCTCATAAGCGCCCTCATCATGGCGGGCGCACCCCTCACCAGCAAGGCGCAGCTCTCGAAGAGCGCTCTCGACTATATGCTGCAGCGCCCACAGGTCACCAAGTCGTACAAGGACAAGAAGTTTATGGACCATCTGTTCATGGACTTCGGTTTCGGAGGCAATCTCATGGGGCGCCACAACGTCAAGCTGGGACCCATCGCCGAGATGGGCCTGGGCGACTGGATTTCGCCCGAACACGGAGTAAGACTCAACTTCTATGGCGGAGCCTACAAGATCGGCGGCAAGGAGACGAAATATGCCTCCGTGGGCCTCGACTATCTGCTCAACATCACCGCCATCGCCCAGCCCGGCACTCACTACAGCCAGCAGCCCTTCGAGGTGTACGGCATTGCAGGTGTCGACCTGTCGTATTCGCGTGAGAACAAGCACAACGACCATGGCTTCGGTGCCCACATGGGCCTGCGCGGACAGTATGCTTTCTCGCCCATCACCTACGTCTATGCAGAGACCCGTGTGGGCGTGACGCAGGACAACGTGTCGCAGGTGCAGACGTGGCGCAATCTTCGCCCCATGGCAAGCCTCACCATGGGTCTGGGCGTCCGTATGCCCGACGTGCGCAGAGGCAACATGCGCTCTTATTTCTCCACGCCCCACAGCTTTGCCGACGGACTCTTTGCCGGCGTGCAGGCAGGACCCATGTTCCTTGGCAGCGCCCACGTCAGCGACTGGCACGACAACACGGGCATGAGCGTGGCTGTGTCGCTCGGCAAGTGGATAGACCCCTGCAACGCACTCCGTCTGAACCTCAACACCACCACCTTCATGCAGAACGATGAGACCCGTATGCGTGCCATAGGTGCCCGTCTCGACTATATGCTCAACCTGCACAATGCCTTCGGCGGACTCAAGCCCGAGCGACGCTTCTGGGTCAACGCCCTGGCGGGAATCGGCTTCAACTACTCGCGCGACTGGTACACCGAGTCGCGCTACAGTCTGAACGTAGGAGCCGGTCTGCAGGCCAACGTCCGCCTCTCGCGCGACATCGACTTCGTGCTTGAGCCCCGTTTCGACCTCTACAACAGCCGTTGGGCACCCAATGCCTATACGGTCGACAAGCTCGACGTGACCAGCTCGCTCATGGCAGGATTTGTCTACACCTATCACGAGGAAATGTCGCGAAAGGCCCATCAGGCTGAGGACAACATGAAGATGCGACGCAACAGCTTCGCCCTCACGGGAGGTATGGCGGTGCGCCTCTTCCAGTACGACGAGTGGAAGCGCTACATGCCTGTGGCACGCATCAGCTACACCCACTGGTCGGCTCCGATGGCTGGCTTCCGCTACAGCTTCCAGGGTATGTTCGGACGACCCATCAACGAGCGCTACTATGGTGCGGCAACGGGCGGTTTCGACTGGATGACCGACCTCACGGCGGTGAGCTATGGTTGCGACAACTCGCGTGTGCTCTCCCTGCGCTCTGTGCTGGGCTTCAATATTGGTGCCGACCACTCCGAGTACACCCGTCTCAACTCCGACCTCCATGCAGGCGGACAGCTTGCCCTGCGCCTCTCGTCGCACCTCAACCTGCTGGGCGAGGCTCAGCTGGGCTATGAGTTCACCTCGCGCTACAAGGGCTACCGTTCGCATCGCCTGCAGCCCCAGGTGCAGTTGGGTGTGGAGTACAACGTGCAGCGCAGCTCCCGCAACAAGGACCTCGACGAGGCTCCATCCCACAGAAATTACGTCTTCCTGAGTGCCGGAACGGGTGTCTATACAGGCAACATGGGCGATGGTGGAAGCATCGGTCGCCGTCTCACTCTTCCCACCGACATCGGTTACGGCCATTGGTTCAGCTCGCTGAGCGGTATCCAGGTGGCTCTGGGCAACACGCTCGTGCCTTCGCCCAACCTGGGCAGCAAGACCATCACAGCCCTTCGTGCCGACTATATGATGAATCTGAAGAGTGCCGTTACGGGCGAGCCTTCCGACGACGAGCTGGTGCAGCTCACGGGTATGCTGGGTGTTCAGGTGGCGGTAAGTACCAAGGAGCACCGCACGCCCAACTATGCTCCGGGTCTTCATGCAGCCATGCAGGCTGGCCTGCGTGTGTCGCCTCGTGTGGAGCTGTATCTTGAGCCTTCCGCCACGCTTTCTACCAAGAATCTCGAGGCTCCCCATTGGTGCAATCCTGCCGAGGTGGAACTGCGTCTCAGCGTGGGTTCGAAATATCACTTTTAGAGAAGTTAGAGAAGTTAAAGAAGTTATCACTCCCTTCGGTCGTTAGAAGTTAAAGCCAACGGCCTTAGAGGGAATGGTGCTTCATCAGCATGGAAAATTGAGTGTGCGCAATTACTGGCGGTACGTTTCGTACCGCCAGTAATTTTACCATCATATAAGTTTTTCCATGCATAAATATAGTTTCTCATGTGTGAAAACTAAGTTTTCTTCTGTCGGGGACGGAATTTTGGACTGTCAGTGTCAGCGTCAGCGCATTGTCAAAAAATTATCATTCAACTCATCCCTCTGCTGACGCTGACACTTACAGTCCAATTTTCCGCACCCTATCCTTGATGAAATGAGAGAGGAAAAGTGAAGAAA
>CAVACC010000098.1:0-2265 GCA_963587495.1 Clostridia bacterium
TCAACACCACATTATGATACGACAAGAAACCATCGACACCATCTTGGAGCGCACAGACATCGTGTCGCTCATCGGCGAACACGTCCACCTACGGAAGTGTGGCACGCACCATGTCGGCTGCTGTCCGTTCCACAACGAGAAGACGCCTTCTTTCTATGTTTCTCCGCAGACCGGCAGATTCAAGTGCTTCGGCTGTGGTGAGGGTGGCGATGCCATCCACTTCATAGAAAAGGTGGAGAACAAAACGTTCATTGAAGCCGTCAAGACGTTGGCACAAAAGGCTAACGTCGAGATTGAGGAGGAGCAGGAATCAGCGGAGGCAAAGCAGAAGCGTCTACATAAAGAGGCTCTGTGGATAGCCAACAAGCAGGTAGCCGACTTCTACCGCAAGCAGTTCCTTCAGTCAAAGGAGGCGCAAGCGTATGCCTACAACCGTTGGGGAAAGGACTACTGCACTCTCAAAGAGATTGGATATGCACCAGCTGATGGGCACGCCCTGCAGCAGCTTCCAGTAAAGGCGGACTTCCTGAAGGAGTTGGGACTTCTCAATCGTGGTGGCTATGACTTCTACCAGAATCGTATCATAATACAGATACATGACCGTTTCGGGCATGTAATTGGCTTCACCGCTCGCTGCATGGATGAGCAGCAGCCCAAATACCTGAACAGCTCGGACTCGCTAATCTTCCACAAGTCTACGGTACTCTTCGGCATCGAGGATGCTTGGAAGACGGCAGCGAAGCAGGATAAGATGTTTCTCGTAGAGGGGGCACCGGATTGTATGCGTCTTCAGTCTATCGGCATATACAACACGGTGGCTGCGCTCGGATCGGCGTGGAACGAAACGCATTTCTCTACCATCAAGCGCATAGCAAGCAAGGTGTGTTTCCTTCCGGATGCTGACCCACCCAAGAACGGAGAACCCTATGGCCATGGCATACAAGTCGTCATGGAGGCAGGAACACTGGCTATGGAAAATGGTCTATCTGTCAGCATCAAGGAAATCCCGGACACAGACGACAACAAGAAGCAGGATCCGGACACGTTCTTCAAAAACACCAATATCTTCAACGCTACCGAGGAGACGGACTTCATTCTTTGGATGGCGGACAAACTGTTTCCGCAGACGAACACCACGGAGGAGCAGCGCCTGACTATCAAGAAGATTGCTTATCTACTGTCGCTGATTGACGATGAGACGGGCGTGTCTATGTATATCGGCAAGCTCACGAAGTATTACCAGGGCAGACGGTTGTGGCTCCAGGCGGTGGATAAGGAGCGGAAACTGCGTGAGGAGCAGGACAAGAAGCATAAGGAGCAGGATGAGGACGACCTAAACCACAAATACGGCTTTTATATCGACCACGGCTGCTACATGTCCATAACGGAGAAAGGCAGTGTCTACGAGTGGTCGAACTTCACGATGGTTCCGCTGTTCCACATAAAAGATACGACAAATCCGAAACGTCTATATAAAATAAAGAATGCGATGAAACATGAGGAAATTTTGGAACTGAAACAGGAGGATCTGATTGCTCTCGCTAAGTTCAAGCAGAAAATCGAGGGCTTGGGCAACTTCATTTGGAAGGGTACTGAGAAGGAACTGACGAAGCTGAAGTCTTACCTTTATGAGAAAACCGAGACGGCAACGGAAATCACTCAAATGGGTTGGCAACGTGCCGGATTCTACGCTTTTGGCAACGGTGTTTTCCACGACTGCCATTTCATCCCGGCTGATGAATTTGGCATAGTCAGACTGAAGGATAAGGGCAACTTCTATCTGCCATCCAGCTCGTCCATATACAAGAACGACCCGAAGCTCTTTACTTTTGAGAAGCAGTTTGTGCATCTCAATCTTTCTTCGGTCACGCTCACACAATTTACAGAGCAGCTGTTCAAGGTGTATGGGGACAACGGACGTGTGGGCTTCTGTTTCTATCTCGCCACGCTCTTCCGCGACGTGGTGACTTCTACTTCTGCCAACCACTGGTTCCCAATCCTCAATCTGTTCGGTCCGAAAGGTAGTGGCAAGTCGGAGCTTGGCCACACGCTGCTTTCACTGTTCACAATCAGCTACACGGCACCGAATATCCAAAACTCTACACCATCGGCTCTGAACGACACGGTGGCGCAGTCGGCTAATGCCCTTGCGCATATTGATGAGTACAAGAACGATATCGACCCGAAGATGATTGAGTTTCTGAAGGGTCTGTGGGACGGCACCGGTCGCACTCGCATGAATATGGATCTTGACAAGAAGAAGGA
>CAVACC010000098.1:2503-8080 GCA_963587495.1 Clostridia bacterium
ACGCAGAATATCGTCGGCAACGCTCTCGGTGGCGAAAAGGGCGAGGACCGTATCATGAACAACTGGTGTGTGCCGTTGGCTGCGCTTCGGGTACTACAAAAGATCATCCCTACGCTGACTTTCGATGAGATGCTGCAAGTCACCATCGAAGGGATAAAGAAGCAGAATGGTGAGTGCAAGACTAACGGCGAGCTGGGCAACTTCTGGAACGTGGTGCAGTATCTTGCAAGCGACGGTGAGCTGATTGAGGGTGGCGACTTTTTCATCCGCTATTGCAGCAAGTTCAAGACGGATATCATCAATGCCACTTGGCAGACTGAACGTCCGGTGCTCTTCCTGCAGAAGACTCGTATCTTCAACCTCTACCGCAAGGAGGGACGACAGGCTAACGAGAAGGTGCTGCCTACGGATGCGTTGAAATACTATCTTCAGAACAGCCGTGCCTACCTGGGCGAAAAGGTGGCACGATTTGATGTGTACAAGAAGGGCATTATCCAGTACGACCATACCAGGGCTGCTATGGGTAGCACGCCTCCTAAACTTACTATGACACAACGTGCCTACTGCTTTGACTATGACTTGCTTTGCGAGACGTTTGGCATCAGTCTTTGGACTGCGCCAGACCAGTCTGACAGCGACGAGCCATTCTAAGTTTTTTTTACCCTTTTACTTTTTTACCTTTTTACTCTAAAAAGCGGTAGCTTACTACGAATATATTTCTTTTCAATAGGTATCATAATCAGGTGGACTGCCGGGGCGATTGCATCGTCTCGGCGGTTTTTATTTTGCGGAAGACATGGCCATCCTCTGCGATGCTGCCTAAAGTGAAGTGGTGTCTTGCAAAAGCCTTGTATCTATCTATCAATTTGTAGCCCATCACACGCTCCAAAAAGCATAAAGTGGTAGTCATTGACTATATATATGGTGAAATCCTCATTGTTTTTGTCCTCATTCATTTTTCAGAAGAGAAATGCTGTAATTGTTGTAACTTAATGTAACTTTCTGTATGTCATTTGTTTAGGTAGACTATTATCTTGTAATTTCTTATAACTTCTTGTAACATTTCATTATGCTTTCTAAATACCAAAATGGAAATAGGTACTGAAAATCCTTATTTTTAGTTGTAGTCCGGCTTCTCCTCATCTGCTACTGCTTGCTTTTTCCATGCGGTATCGTAAGTGTCACCGTGCTTCAGAAGAACGTGCCTGGCACTCGTGAGCCTTTTCGCCATTGTTCTTCTTTGATGTATGGGCCACATGTCAGGCTTTACCCGTCGATAACCAAATGAAAGAGGTATTGCTGACTCCTTTTTTATTGCTCCGCTCTTGTGGACATAGGTGATGGATTTCTACAGCATAACATTCAAATTGTCAGACATGCAGCCCTGGCTTCGTTCATGGGATTTTTCCGCGTGCAAAGTTAGCGCAAGCGACATTCTGCAAGGGCACGGCGCTGCCTTAGCTCGAATATTTTTTCAAGATTTTGGGGTGCAGTTGCTCCTGGTCCAAATTCTCGTTCCGCCAAAGGTGAAAAAATATTCGGCTATCTCTTGCCTTAAATGCCTTCTTCTTGCGCTGGGTAAGGCAGCGTAAAAAGTCCTCATTCCGAGGGCTGCATCTAAAAGTCTAACAATTTAAATTTCTAAGTTATGCAAGAAATGGTTTTAACATCACCTAAGTCGGCTCACAAGAGCATGAAGGAGCAGTTTGAGAGTGTCAGCAGCTATATCGTTGATTATCTCTGGGATCAGCCTGCCATCTATTGTGGCACATACAAGAAGTACAATGAAGGCTTACTCTTCGGTGCCTGGCTCGATCTCCGCACGTTTGACTCTTACGAGGAGTTCATCGATGTATGCAAGCAGCTTCACGCTGATGAGGAGGATCCGGAGCTTATGTTTCAGGATTATCAGTGCTTCCCTGAGGAGTGGTATTCAGAAAGCTGTATGGATGAAGAAGTTTTCGACAAGATAATAGCTTTCATCCAAATGGATGATGACAAACAGAAAGCATTTAAGGCTTATGTTTCCGCCACTGGCGATGACAGCATTTCGGATTTTGAAGATAATTATGAGGGCGAATATGATTCGGAAGAGGATTTCGCCACACACATCGTCAATGAGTGCTATGATTTGGAGCGCATGATGGGTAATCTCTCATATTACTTCGATTACAAGGCGTTTGCAAGGGATTTGTTCATCTCGGACTACATCTTCGAGGATGGCTACGTCTTCCGCAGATAAAGGTGGAAGCCGGACGAGGCAATCGCCTCGCTCCGGCTGCCCACCTTTTTATAGCGTAACCGAAATTTATTCGAAGTAAGGAGTGTTTTATTTCAATGCTTCATCAAGTTTCTTGATTAATATCGCAGGGTCTTTACGAATCTCTTTCATACTTAGACCTTTGAGTATTTCCTTTATCTGAGGATAACCTTTAAAATACATTTTTAGCACAGTCTTTTGACCAATTCCTGCAATACTATTATCCTTCAAATAATAGCTTCTCGCAAAGTCCTCGTCCTTGGCTTTGTAATAAAACATGATAGCCAATCTGTAAATACTTCCCGATTTCACATGGGTAGCTGTGTTTATATAGTGAATATAGGCAGAAATGTTTTTCCCCTCATAAACTGGCTGAAGGAATACCGGATTTTTGTAGAGTTTCGGATTCTCTTTATAAGACATGCTCAATCCCATTTGGGCAACCATCGGAATCCAGTTTTCCCATTCTCCAGCCTTCTTGTTATAGTATTTTATTTCTTTTACATCAGTAGATGCGAAGTCTGCCTTCTCACCATCAGTTTTTTTGATTCTGAACTCATGGTAATTGTCTACATTAAAGGAAAACTTCTTAATGTCACCTTTCACAATGGTGCCGTTGTTCAAGGTCACTTCTGCATTCTGAGCTTGTGTCACTCCACACAATACAAGGGCAAGTAACATCAAAATCCATTTTTTCATACTCGTACATTTTTAAGTTCAACTTTATTTTGCAAATATACATCTTTTTCATTACCCCCCCCAAGCTAAAATCAACTTTTTTATCTACATACCTACCAAATAACAAATCTTAAACGTTTCCATCATTCCATACAGCCTACACAAAACTATAGTATCTTTGTGCTCGTAATCAATTTACATATTTTATGAGCGACTATCACATCTATATCAAAATGCCTTCCTATTTGCGCCAGTGGTTCGTACATCGGCATAGTGGCACGGAACCTGTGCGCCTAAGAAACGGCAGCATCGAGTCAAAACTTATAAAACTCGCTGTTGTCAAACCGCCTGTTTCTGCTGTTCCTACAAGGCAACGTGAGGATGAAGTCGCAATTTGTATTCCGTATTCCAAGACTCGCGACCCTCGTATTTACAACCATATCACGGACACTGGTAAACGTGCGCTGCTGGAGAACGTGAAGAACTCATTTGATGTAGACTGCTGGACATTCCTGCACGACTTCGGCAGGATCGGCAAACAGCAGAAAGACCTCATTTATCTCTACATGGAACAACGGGGCATCAAGGAGGACGGCACTTGCTGGGACTCCATCGCGAAAATATACCAACGCTTGCGTAAGAATTATCTTACTAACCAATGCAAACGAAAAAACAGCACGATAAAAAACGGTAGCAATAACAAGGTTGAAACTGAAGAAATAGTAGAATAATATGCAACGTCTTCCCGGAATCATCAATATATATTACGTGTTTGCCTCGTCGCTCATGGCAAGCATCACACAGAAAGCGTTGGCGGATGCTCCTGTCGGAGTGTTCGCTGACACTTTCCTCATTCCGCATATCGGAGATGCCGTTTGTGAAATGGAGACGCAGTTTGACAATAACGATACTTGGAAAAGGTGAAACTTTCTTTCTCTACTACTTCGCAGCTGCCAGCTCGTGAGCATCTTGCTTTCGTCATCCAGACGGTGGATGGAAAGCAGTATCTCATCGGCACAGCTGACAAACCTTATCCTGTCATCAAGGTAGACGACTCCACTGGCAAGGTGGATGGTGATTCGGCTGCTACGAAATACACCATATCATATACAAACAAAGTGGCACTGGTGCCATGCACGGCGTGATGAGCGCCTTTTTTCATGCCTTTTTGTAACATTTTGTATGCAGTTGAAACATTGCGTCAAAACTTAAAGTGCTGATAATCAGTGTTTTCGTTTCTTGTTTACAATGTTACAAAAGATACAGCCGAAATCGGTTGAGTTTTTGAAAAGGCTATTTTTTCTTCGTCCTGTTTTTGCGCCCCACCTTCTTCCAATAGATAATTCGCAGTTTGCGATAACTTCTGCGTGATTGCCCCAATAGTGCAAATAAAAATACTATTGCAATTAATGCAAAATGATATAATCTGCGAATACAAAAATATACGCCTATCAGAATTATCAATATGATTACAATGTCTCTCACCATAAGTTTATCGTTTTACATCGCAAAAATACAATTTTTTTGTCTTTCTCCAACATTATTATATAATATATCTTTGCCCTCAAACAATTTTTGACAATCATGGCAAAGACAAAATACAATCTCCATCTTAAAGGCTACGTCGGTGGGTGGGACTTCGATTCTGACTACGTCGATTTCGTCCTAAACAAGAACACCGACAAGGAGGTTGCTGTTCTCATCGACTCTCTCGGCGGACAGCTCAACACCGCTCTCTCTATATCATCTGCATTCAGGCGACACGGCAATGTTCACGTCCACTTTGTGGGCATGAACGCCAGTGCCGCTACCATCGCGTCAATGGGTGCCAAGCGTATCACCATGGATCACTCGGCTATGTATCTCGTGCACCAGTGCTCGCAGTCGTTCTTCGAGTGGGGCAGCTTGAACGCTACGGATATGCAGAATCTCATTGACAATCTGGAAAAGCAGAAGTCTGACCTTAACAAGCTGGATGCCAACGTCGCGGAGATGTATGCCGGACGATGCAAGAAGAAATCTGCCGACTTGCTGGAGCTCATGAAAATGGGTGGATGGCTGACGGCACAGGAGGCACTGGCTTGGGGCTTCGTTGATGAACTCACGGAGTTTGATGATGAGTCGGCTCCAGTTCTTACGGAGGCTATTGCTGCGGACTTTACCGCTCACGGCATACCGCTTCCTAAGATGCTGACCGACACGAAGTCGGAAGACATCACGGCGTTCAGACGATTCCTGCAGGCTTGTGCCTCTGTTTTCCACTCGCAAGAGAAGCCAAATAAAATTGTTCCAACCATATCTTCTGAAGAAAAAATGAAAAAGACCTATTCTAACATTTGCAAGACTCTCGCTTGCGACTCGCTGGAAGCTAACGACGACAAGGTTACGCTTACCACAGCACAGCTCGACTCTATCGAGGCGGACATCACAGCGAAGTACAAGGAAATCACCAATCTCTCTGCTGACGTTGACCGTCTGACTAAGGCTAACAGCGAACTGGAGGAGAAACTGAAAAAGCTCCCTGCTGACACTACAAACACGGTTGTTGATGACAAGAAGGACGGTGGCACCAACACCGAAAAGTCTGACATCGAGAAGTTCTACGACACCACCAACTCGGCTCAGGCTCTCTTTGACTC
>CAVACC010000098.1:8256-10719 GCA_963587495.1 Clostridia bacterium
ATCATGGCAGGAAAACTACAATTTACCCTACAAGAATACAAGGATGCTGCTCGAAAGTGGCGTTCTGACTTCCTTCGTCTGCCGATTATCGGCTGCGACGAGACTCTTAAGTTTATGACCGGTCGCCCTGGCATCCGCTACAAGGAGAGTGTGGGCACGCTCAACGCTTCGGCACAGTTCGCTCCTTACTCGCCAACTCGCTCGGAGGACGTTAACTTGCAGCTGGACTTCCGAACTCTTGAAACTTTCTTCGGTTCGGTGGTCGCGAAGTTCGAGCCTAACTCGGCTATCTCTACGCTCCTCGGCACGGGTGCCACTAAGGGCGACGGACAGAAGTCTGTTCCTACGGCTCGCGAGGTGCTTGGACTTATCGCCAAGTCGCTCTCCGAAAAGCTCAATGATGCTATCTGGAGCGGTGTGCGCAACGCAAGCGGTACTACCACCCAGGATCTCTTTGATGGCTTCGATACCATCACAAAGAAGGAGGTTACTTCTGGTGCTCTCGCTAAGGAGAACGGCAATTACCTCAAACTGACGGATGCCATCACCTCTGCCAACGCTGTTGACGTGGCTAAGGAGATTCTGTTCTCGCTCGACCCTCGTCTTCGCTCGCAGACTCTCTTCATGTACTGCTCGCAGGACTTCGTGGATAAGTATAACGAGGGTTATCTTCTCACACACAGCGGAATTCCGTATAACACGCAGTACAATCAGCCTACTGTCGAGGGTTCTAACGGCAAACTTATCTTCTGTCCGCTCGCTAACAAGACGGACTCGAAGTATATCCACATCTCGCCAAAGATCAATATGCTTTATGGCTATGACCAGATGGGCGACGTGGAATCTGTTGACGTTGAACGTTTCGATGCGTTCCTTCTCTCGTACATCGCCACCATGTTCTTCGGTGTACAGTTCGAGTCTATCGACAAGCGACGCCTGAAGGTCGTTGAATTGGCTGGCTTATAGTCTAACTCTTAACAATAGTAATTATGGCAGCATCTAATACAGACGTACAAAAATCTCTTGCATGGGCGATGGGCACACCGGAACTTCCTGGTGTGCGTCGCCGTGTTTATTATACATCCAAGAATGATATTCTTGTTTGGCCTAAACTTCCTCATAACGAGGTCGGACGTGTCACTTCTTCTGTCTATGACGGCTCCTTCACGTTGAAGGAAAACGCTGTATGGAAATACATCGACATCCTTCCTGAGAAGTCGCAGCTCACAAGTGAGGCACAGGGTGAACTGCCGTCACAGACGCAGCTCAACAAACTCGTGGCGGTGCATCCGTCGGTAAGCGAGGCGGCATCGGCTGCAGCTGCTTACCTCAATAACAACGACAACGTCTTCATCGTCGAGGACATGAAGGGCAAGCACCGTGTCGTGGGTTGTGACAAGTGGACTACCAAGACCACAGTCACGCAGGATCTCGGTCAGGGTGCCACTGGCACCACCGGCACCACTATCAACGTGGAGGCATCGGACGAGTGTCCGGCTCCGTTCTATACTGGCACTATCACCACTGAGGACGGCGACATTGATTGCGCAGCGTAACGGCGAGTAAAGTTATAATCATAGTTGACCATGGACAAGCGGACTCCGATAGACATGCAGGAATTCTTGAATGACATTTCCGTGCCGGACTTATCGGGTCCGCTTGATCTGTTCCCAAAGGATGCTACGCATGAACAGAAGGATATCTTCGCCATTGAGAAACGCAAGGCGTGGGATAAGTCGGTTGAAGCGCGGTGCGACTTCACCCGACGCGTCCGGCTTACTCGACGGGCGGACACGTTCTTCATCTCTCTATGGCAGAAGTCGCTGTATGGCAGAACGCTGACGGATATAAAGGGCGACGACAGTATGGTGGCGTTCTTCGCTGATAGCATCTCACCACTTATACGTGACATCCTCGGTGAGGAACTGGACACGGGGGCATGGTGTATCGTCACCACTCCCAAACGTCGCCATCTCGTCAAGAACTTCGCCACTCGCATCAGCGAAATGATTGCTTCCCAACTGAACATCCCGTTCTACGAGGATGTTGCTTTCTGCCATTCCAAGCAGCGTATCGGGGCGGTGTTCACCATGAACAATCTCCCCAAAGAGCCTAACTGCATCGTCTTCGACGACTTCGTTACTACTGGCTCTACGCTGAAGGCTATGCGCAATGTGCTTACCGAACATCACAAGAATTGTGTGTTCTTTACTGGTATTAATAATAAATTGTGAGCAAATGAGAGCAGAGTCAAGCTTGCTTGAACTATGCCGAGTGCTGCCACAATTCAACGAAGTTAAGTTATAACAACAAAGTTAAACTCTAAAATATGAACAATCTGACTGACAAACTCCAGCAATGGCTCGACACGCCATCTGCTGAGCGTGACTGGAACGAGGGTGCAATCCTTCTTCTCCAACTCACCAATAACACCATAATGTATCGTAATCTCAGCATCAATCC
>CAVACC010000099.1:0-10365 GCA_963587495.1 Clostridia bacterium
ACCAGCGCCACTACCAGGAGGATATTCACCAGAGTACGATTGCCATGCTTGAAAATCTCGACATCATCATCCGTAAAATGAATCTGGTCCCATCTCACAAACTGGCAACCCCACATGAAGTTGACTCCATCCGATTCCTTTTTCCAATCTTTCCAATAGTTCATGTATTTGCCGAGCAAGGTCTGTTTCACCTTTTCTGGGTCAGCATTCTTTGCCAGTTGTGCCACCGTGAAGGTAGAACCAAACTGATCCATCGGTTGAGCCTCAGCTTCTATCAGTTTCATCGACACGAAAATATCGTATGGTTTAAGAAGGTCCTCACGGTCGAAATCTTCCATGATTCCCACCACCTTCAGTTGCAGCTTACCGCATTGGATGGTGCGGCCGATAGGATTGGCGCTGCCGAAGGCTTTCTTGGCAAACGATTCCGAAACCATCGCCTGATGAGCATCCGAAAGGAGATGATCAGGCGCACAACCACGGCATTTGTAACCCATGAACTGGGAGAAGTTCGGGTCGATAGCCAGACATTTTGCCTCATAATATTGTCCATCTATCATGGCTCCCTGCGGAGCATAATATTCACCAAATCTTGTCCATCCCTTGATTTCGGGGATGGAAGGAAAGAATTCCTTGGCTGTGCCCCAAGTCATTCCGAGATAATCGCCGGAACCTGCAACATAGAGTTCCTTCGCCAGTTTCTGATTCGTTCCCACACGATACTCTGCAGTAGCGTAGGAAACGAGTATCAGCACAAAAGCCAGCGCCACCGAGAGACCCAACGCCTCTATGGTGGCATAAAGCTTGTTGCGTGATAAGAATTTCACATAACTTTTCATCATATACTCATTTATTTTTTGTTTCACTAAAATCAAACGATAAAGGAAGAATGCCATCTCCCTGTTTTCGTTAGCTGCTGCAAAGTTACGGCTTCTCCCGTTTTCTGCCAAGATTTTCACCAGCCCGAAAGGTGGATTGTATGAAATTCATACACTCTATTGTATGATTATCACACAACTGCCCCGTTTTTGTTTGTCGTTTCGGGAAAAAAGCGTACTTTTGCAAACAAAAAAAGAAAATATGAAATACGGAACCCTTCTTGTCATCGACGATAATCCGTCGATACTCACGGCGCTGAAAATCTGTCTGGGCAATACGTTCGAACGGATCCTCACCCTGCCTCGCCCCGATACCGCCCCCACGCTGCTGCAACAGGAGCAGGTAGATCTCATCCTGCTCGACATGAACTTCTCGCTCGGTGTAAACAGCGGTCAGGACGGCTTACTCTGGCTCCGCACCTTCCGCCGACTCCACGCCCACATCCCCGTGGTGCTCATCACCGCCTTTGCCGACGTGCAGCTTGCCATCAAGGGATTGAAAAACGGAGCCGCCGATTTCGTCACCAAGCCTTGGGATAATGACGAACTGATAAGGGTGCTCAAGGATGCCATCGACAACAACACGGAAGTGGCAACCTTGGAGAACTTCGAGAACGACTACATCCGGAAGGTAGTGGATAAATGCCACGGCAACATCTCGCGTGCTGCCGAAATGCTCGGCATTACCCGACAAACCCTCTATGCTAAACTGAAGAGATGACGCCTTGTAGGGGATGTTAAAGAAGTTAAGAGAAGTTAGGGGGAAGTTAAGAGACAAATGTATTAGAGCTATTTTATGATTATTATTAAACTTATATATTTAATAGGTGGAATCTGCCTCATCCTGGGCAGCCTCATCTATCTGTTCTTTCGCCATCAGCAGAAGCTGAAGGCGCGTGCCTTTCTGATGCGTGAGGCTGTAAGGAATGGCGATTACGCCTTCCGACTCCCCACATCGGGCTTGCTGCCAGGCGAAAGAGCCTTGCAGCAGGCACTCAACGACATGCAGGGCGATATTGCCCGCCTCGTAGCCAGACACGAAGTGGAATCCTGGCAAAAGCTGACCCGCGTGCTCACCCACGAAATCATGAACGCCACGGCTCCCATCTCCAGCATCTGCCAGGCTTATCTCAGCAACCCGCAGATCAAGGGAAGCGAATACGAGGAAGGCATTCAGGCGATTCACGACACCAGCAAGTCGCTCACCAACTTTGTAGATAGTTACCGCAAGCTCACCCAGCTTCAGGCTCCTGTCATCGAGCCGCTGCCGCTCGCCCCATTCCTGGAAAGCATCCGGGCGCTCTATCCCGACATCAGCTGGCACTTTTCTCTCCCTCAGAATGCCATGCTGGAAGCCGACCGCAACATGCTGCGCCAGGTATTCATCAATCTCACCAAGAATGCCATCGAAGCCCATGCTACCGACATCGACGTACGCATGAGCAGGAACGACCACCCTATCCTGCTGTTCAGCAACAACGGCGAACCGATTCCTGCCAATGTGGCACGGGAAATCTTCATCCCGTTCTTCACCACCAAATCATCCGGCACGGGCATCGGACTCTCTCTCTCCCGCCAAATGCTGATGATGCAGAACATCGAACTGGGACTATCCGACAACAGCCTCTCCAGCTACCATGTTACATTCTATCTGGAACAGCATGACAACAGCTAACATTCCTGCCGTTTCTCATTTCAAAACACATGAATAATTAATACTTTTCAATATTCATCGAAATAAAATGAGAAAAAACTTTGCTCTTTTTGTAAAAAACAGTATCTTTGTTCCCACAAATACAGAAGATTATGGCATTCGAAAAGGAGATCAAGGAATACGAGGATTTGAGACGCAAATATCAAACCCTTATCATCAATAAAATGGATAGAGAAGAGTACATCAAATATAACGAAGTACTCTTCTCTACCCATTCGTGCGCCATTGAAGGCAACTCATTCTCCGTAGATGATACCCGGGAACTGAAGGAGAAAGGTCTGGGGATGATTCCTGCCGGAAAGACTCTTTTCGAGGCTTTCGAAATGCTCGACCACTTCGAAGCCTTCGAGTACATGATGCAAAACACGCAGCATCCACTCGACGAGAATCTTCTGAAAGAAATCAACAGGCGGGTTACCAGCCATACGCTTTCCTATCGTTCCCCAGAAGCTATTCCGGGCGAATACACCACCACGGACATGGCTGCAGGCGATACGGTATTTGGCGACCACGAAGAACTCATCGCCAGAGTTCCCAAGCTGTTGGAATCTACCGAAAAGGCCATCGTTTCGGCAACCGTTCATCCCGTGATTCTTGCAGCCCGCTTCCATGGCTTCTACGAATATCTTCATCCGTTCCGTGATGGGAATGGAAGAACAGGACGACTCATCAGCAACTACATTCTCTTAAGATTGAATCATCCTCTCCTCATCATCCCATCCGAAGCCCGACAGGAATACATTTCTGCCCTCCGCATGATTCGTACGGAAGCAACTGACGAGCACCTCATCCGCTTCTTCTTCAAGATGGCAATACAGAGGATGGAAGAAGAGCTGAAGCAGAAAGAGGCTAACACCAAACGATTTATGACATTCCTCTTCTAATAAAGCATAGGGCGCCCCTCAATAGGACAGAAGTATTAAAGCTGATTGCCTTCAGCCTCCACTATCTGTCCATCAAACAACCGGATGGTGCGATGGGCTATCTTGGCACGATGGCTCAGCTTCTCCTTTCTTATTTCTTCACAGGCACAAGGACAAAACTGAAGCTCTTGTTGCCCGCATGTACGCGATAAGGAGCCAAAGGCCATGCGCCCCAGGAGTTCTCGCCTCCCACTCCATAATGTTCGCCATCGAGGAAGAGGTTGGTGAACCGTGACTTCTGCAGATTAAAGCTGTGGCGCTGTTCCTTCTCGTCGCCATCGTCCAACTCGTCGGTATCGAAGTGAAGGGCTGAGGCATAGAAAGGCTGACAGCTCTTCACCATCAGTCCGAAGCCATTGCCGTCGGTCTGCTTCCACCAGCGCATATCGCTCTTGGTTCCGCTTTCCTGTGGACGGATATAGGGAAAATACTGATTGTCGGCCTGGTCGCGATAGATGCCTATGCGCATACACTCCTTTCGGTCGGAATAGTTCTCTATAGGTCCTCGGCCATAGTACTCGCTCTCCGACATTTCGTAAGGCAACTGCATGAGCATGCCGAAGCGGAAGAGGTCGCCCGCCTTCTCGCCTTCTGCCATCTGAAGGGTTTCGGTGACTTTCACCATGCCTGTATTCGCCATGACGAGATAGGTTACCGACAGGTCGGCTTTCAGTTGTGGCAGGGTGTAGGTGGCACAGATGCTGAAGGTGTTCGCCTTCTTGTCCTTCGCTGTCGTGAGGGTTTTCAGAGTCAGCTCAGGCTGCTTCCACAACTTGAACTTCTTCTGCAGACCAGCGCCCATGTCGTTGTCGGTGGGAGCTCGCCAGAAGTTGGGTTTCAAGGTTCCGCCCTCGCCCAGGAGCGACTTTCCCTGACAGGTAAAGGCAGAGATGAGTCCCGTGGCGTGGCTTATCTTCAGGGTGAGGTCGGGAGTGACGACAGCCAGGTCGGCTTCGCCCTTCCGGTCGATGAGTTTTGCCTTCACGTTCTTGCCGACAGGACTGCTTACCTGTTTTGACGTACAATGTCCGCAGCATGATTTCTCCTTCACCGTCAACTGGCTGTAGGCTATGATCTGTCCTGCCTCCATGAGCGGCTCTGCCTTCTTCAGGCGGAAGTCAATATCGAGGAACACCTCCTTGCCCTTCACCTTCGACAGGTCGTAAGGAATGGTGAAAGTCTTGGTCTGCTGTGGAGCCACGTCGATGTCGGCAAGGGTTCCGTTCTGAGTCTCCACGCCATCTTCTATCAGGCTCCACGCCAGGGCGCAGTTGCTCAGGTCGGCGAAGAAATTCTCATTATATACATTCACCTCTCCCTTCTGAGCGTCCTTCATCGTGGTCCAGATGTTCTGATACTGATAAGCCAACTCGTAGGCATGAGGATTGAGCTGACGGTCGGGACCTACGATTCCATTGCAGTTGAAATTGTTGTCGCTGGGGTCGTATTTGTTATAGTCGCCACCGTAGGTATATTCTATCTGCCGCAGCTGCTCGTTGCTCATGGCTTCTGCCTTGATGCTCATAGGCTTCTGTGGATGGCGATGCAGTGCCTGGTCGACGAAGTCCCAGTCGAAACCGCCCTGGAAGATGGGATACTTACGCACAAGCGCCCAATAGTCGCTCAGATTACCACCCGAGTTGCCCATGGTGTGGTTGTACTCACACTGTATAAGAGGCTTGTTGCTCGCAGGATTCTTGCTGTATGCCTCGCAGTCTTTCACCGAATAATACATCGGGCAGTAAATATCGGTTCCATCACCATGGCCTGCCTGCTCATACTGCACAGGACGGCTCTGGTCCTGACTCTTGATCCACTTGTAAGCCTGCATGAAGTTGTCGCTCATCACGGTCTCATTGCCCAGGCTCCAGGTTACGATCGAGGGATGGTTGTAGAAGTTGCACACGTTGTGCTGGTTGCGCTCCATAATCTGTCGGGCAAACATAGGCTTTCCGGCTGCGGCATCCTTGCCATACTGGAAACCGTGACTCTCCTGGTTGGCTTCTGCCACCACATAGATGCCATACTCGTCGCAGAGGTCGTACCAACGTGGATCGTCGGGATAGTGACAGGTTCGCACGGCGTTGATGTTCAGTCGTTTCATCAGGCGTATGTCCTGCAGCATGCGCTCCATGCTTACCACGTATCCACCGTCAGGATCCATCTCATGACGGTTGGCTCCCTTGATGAGTACAGGCTGACCGTTGACCAAGAACTGGCGGTTCTTTATTTCCACCTTGCGGAAGCCCACCTTGACGGGTGTCACACTGGCCTGACGCATGTCGGCTCTTTTGCCAACTCCCGACAGCGAAACCTGCAGGGTGTAGAGATAAGGTGTCTCGGCTGTCCACTTATGAGGATTGTCTACCTTCATAGACAGCTGAGCCTGACCATTATTGGCAGCCCCTGCAGCTGTTGCCACCTGCTTGCCGTCCTTGTCGAAGAGGATGAGGTTGAGTTTCCCATATCCCTTCACCTTAGCTGCCACCTGCAGCACGCCGTCCTTGTAATTGTTCACCAGATCGGGAGTGATGCGAATGTCCTCAAGCTGCAGCTGGGCGTCACGGGCATAGAGATAGTTCTCGCGAGCCACACCGCTCAGTCGCCAGAAGTCCTGATCCTCACACCAGGAGCCGTCGCACCAACGGAATGTCTGGAAAGCAATGAGGTTCTTGCCCTTCTTCAGGAAGGGAGTGATGTCGAACTCGGCTGCCACCTTGCCGTCTTCTGCATAGCCGGCAAACTGTCCGTTCACATATAGATAAATATTGGAAGTTACGCTTCCGAAGTGGGCTATCACCTGCTTGCCGTCCCAGTTGGCAGGAATGTCTATCTGTCGACGGTAAGAGCCCACATGATTGTCCTTGACAGGCACGGCAGGCGGCTGCTCGTCGAAATGTCCGCGCCAGGCAAAGCCTATGTTCACATACTCCGGCTGTCCATAGTCGTTAAGTTCCCAGTTGCCAGGAACAGGAATCGTGCCCCAATGAGAGTCATCGAGGTTGGTAAGATAGAAATCTGCAGGGCGCTGGTCGGCATTCTCTACCCACTTGAACTTCCATATTCCGTCAAGAGAAAGGAAATTCTGACTCATCGTCTTGTCTACACTGGAAAGATTGCGGCTCTTTACCACTCCTCCTTCCTCATACACCATGTCGGCAAAGGGATAGGTGAAGAAGGATGTGTGAAGAGGCAAACGGTTGATTTCGTTCACCTGCAGGTCGTGCCACTCGGTGAAAGTGGGTTGATGAACGGTTGTCTTGTTCATTTTCCGGGCTGTTGTCTTAGGCTTCTTGGCTCCGTAAGAGTACATGGTCAAAGCTGCCAAGCCCAAAGTAAGGAATAGTTTTTGTTTCATTGTTGTTGAATGATATAAAGGTATTTGTTTAGTTTATCCAGTTCTTCAGAGCCCCCTTGCCGCAAGCGCCAGGAACTCTATTTTTGCAAAATTGTTGTTGTCTGGCTGCAAAAATAAGTTTTTTTTCTGACTTAGCAATCATACATTGTGTTAAAAATGTTGCTTTTACACTTATTCTCTTAAAAAGGACGACTTTGTATCGACATACTGACAAACACCTCCGCCTGTCATCCGCTCTTTTCAAACTGGTAAAATGAATCTGCCCAACTGGATAACTCAGCTCCCGAAAAAACTCCTGAAAAAACTCCCAGACCAGCAAAACACATGAATAATTAATACTTTTCAATATTCATCGAAATAAAATGAGAAAAAACTTTGCTCTTTTGTAAAAAAAACAGTATCTTTGTCACCAGAAACAAACAACATAACGACATTAGGAACATGATGACTATCGAAGAATACAGAGCAGCCGTACTGAAGGCTTTGCTCGATGCAAAAAACGAGGACGGCACTCCTGCCATCACAGCCAAGGAAGCAGAGGAAGCCCTTCGTGGCTTTACGGATGACGAACTGAACGACGGCATTCTGTGGAACACACCAGAAGACGTTGCTGCCATCATCCTCGAAGGAGTATAGACCTTCAGGATAGGAGTTACGAGTTTTTTACTCTCTGCTGTCGGTACTATTCTCGAAAGAGTGTAGACCTCTGGGGGAGATTGCCCTTAAAATTTATCGTGATTTATTTTGCATTGTCCTTTATTTGCAGTAACTTTGCACCGCAAAACGCATTCCTGCCAAGGAAGGAGAATGTTTCTTGCATAATTATAGAATAATTACCGGTAAAATTATTATAAATGAAGATAGAAAACGAAATCATCAGCTCGGTCATCGCTGCGGTGAAAGAGCTTTACGGACAGGACGTGCCTGAGAAAATGGTGGCCCTGCAGAAAACTAAGAGTAATTTCGAAGGCAACCTTACCCTCGTCGTGTTCCCATTCCTCAAAATGTCAAAAAAGAAACCTGAGGATACTGCTCAGGAAATTGGCGAATACCTGAAGAAGAACTGCAGCAATGTGATTGCCGACTTCAACGTGGTTAAAGGTTTCCTGAATCTTTCTATCGCTCCTGCCGCATGGGTAGGACTCTTGAACACCATCAACGCTGACCCTAAGTTCGGTGAGAAGCCAGTTACAGAGCAGAGCCCACTCGTCATGATCGAGTACTCTTCTCCTAACACCAACAAGCCTCTCCACCTCGGTCACGTGCGCAACAACCTCCTGGGCTGGTCATTGGCTCAGATTATGGAGGCAAACGGCAACAAGGTGATCAAGACAAACATCGTGAACGACCGTGGTATTCACATCTGTAAGTCTATGCTCGCCTGGCTCAAGTGGGGCAATGGCGAGACTCCTGAGACTTCAGGCAAGAAGGGCGACCACCTCATCGGCGACTACTATGTAGCTTTCGACAAGCACTATCGTGAGGAAATCGCAGAGCTCAAGGCTCAGTACCAGAAGGAGGGCATGGAGGAAGAAGCTGCCACAGAAAAGGCTAAGGCAGAGGCTCCCCTCATCAAGGAAGCTCACGAAATGCTCGTGAAGTGGGAGAACAACGACCCTGAGGTTCGTGCGCTCTGGCAGAAGATGAACAGCTGGGTTTACGCTGGCTTCGATGAGACTTACAAGATGATGGGCGTAAGTTTCGACAAGATATATTATGAGTCAAACACTTACCTCGAGGGTAAGAAGAAGGTAGAAGAAGGATTGGAGAAGGGTCTCTTCTTCCGCAAGGACGATAATTCAGTCTGGGCTGACCTCACCAACGAGGGGCTCGACCAGAAGCTCCTGCTCCGTTCCGACGGCACTTCTGTTTACATGACTCAGGACATCGGTACTGCCGACCTCCGTTTCAAGGACTTCCCTATCGACAAGATGATCTACGTGGTGGGCAACGAGCAGAACTACCACTTCCAGGTGCTCTCTATCCTGCTCGACCGTCTCGGATTCAAGTGGGGCAAGGACCTGGTTCACTTCTCTTACGGAATGGTAGAGTTGCCTAATGGTAAGATGAAGAGCCGCGAGGGAACCGTAGTTGATGCCGACGACCTGATGGCAGAGATGATCAAGGACGCCCGACAGACAAGCGACGAACTGGGCAAGTTCAAGGACATGAGCGAGGAAGAGCGCCAGGAGATTTCACGCATCGTGGGTCTTGGAGCGTTGAAGTACTTCATCCTCAAGGTGGACGCACGCAAGAACATGCTCTTCAACCCAGAAGAGAGCATCGACTTCAACGGCAACACTGGTCCTTTCATCCAGTACACCTATGCCCGTATACGCAGCATCATGCGCAAGGCAGCTGCCGAGGGCATTGAGATTCCTGCCACATTGAGCGCAGATGCTCCTATCAATGAGAAGGAGATTGACCTCATACAGAAGATGAACGACTTCGCCACAGCCGTGGCTGATGCAGGCAACAACTACAACCCTGCCAGCATAGCCAACTACTGCTACGAGCTGACCAAGGAGTTCAACCAGTTCTATCACGACTACAGCATCCTGAATGCTGAGAGCGAGGCTGAGAAGACTACTCGTCTGGTACTGGCTGCCAACATCGCCAAGATTCTGAAGAACGGTATGGCGCTGCTCGGCATCGAGGTTCCTGAAAGAATGTAATGAATAACCTACAATTTAAAATAAAGAATATTGACTATTGACAAATAATGAGCAACCCCAGAGCCAAGAGCTCTGGGGAATGCTCATTTCGTTTTTTTACCCACTACAGCTATTTCTATCATCAATGAACAAATTGCCAGCCAATCCTCCTTCATGGAGAAACGACACCGTACTGCCCTTGCCCAAGGAAGTGAATGCCAACGCATGGGCTGTTGACGCAGCCTGCTCGGGAAACCCAGGACCGATGGAATACCAGTGCATCGACCTGCAGACAGGAGCACGGGTATTTCACTATGGACCCCTGCACGGCACCAACAACATTGGCGAATTTCTTGCCATCGTGCACGCCTTGGCTCTCATGGAGCAAAAGGGCATTACCGACAAGGTGATATATAGCGACAGCGTGAACGCGCAACTGTGGGTACAGAAGAAACAATGCAAGACCAAGCTGGAACGCAACGCGCAGACTGAACAACTGTATCAAATCATAGCCCGAGCCGAGAATTGGCTCCGTACCCACAATATCACAACCCCCATACAGAAATGGGAAACTAAAAAATGGGGTGAGATTCCTGCCGACTTCGGAAGAAAGGGATAAAGAATAAAGAACAAAGAATACGAGTTGGACATTAGAAGCCATCCTCGTCCCGCAAGCGCTCGTGGAATGGCAGCTGAAAAGAAGACCAACAGCCTGGGAGAGGAAAGCTGACTGAGGGCTGAAAATTTGTTTCAGTTTCAGTTGTTTCAATTAATTTTTTGAGGGTTCCAACTTTCGCTTTTTGTTCTTTTTTCTTTACTTTATTATATTATATTATTA
>CAVACC010000100.1:0-10086 GCA_963587495.1 Clostridia bacterium
GCTAGGAGCTTTTGGGCCTTCAGCCCGTACTTGAACCACATGCGAAAGTTCTGTATATTATAGTCAAAACAAATCGCTATGAGTTCCATTGTTGAGAAACAGCAAAGTTAGTTTTTCATCGTTTTGTTCCCACAGCATCAACCAATCCGGGGTTATGTGACACTCCCAAATACCCTCTAAGTTTCCATGAAGTTTATGCGATTAATATGATGGTGGCAGTTTACCTTCATTAGATAGTTTCTATACGGCTTTTTCCATGAGGACTGGATCTAACCCACGTTTCACTCCTTTTCGCAGAGACTTTTTAAATTTGTTTGTAAAGTCAATAGAGTATTTCATTCCAAGCACTGTTTGATTAAATCGTGAGCATCTTTTGCATGAAATACTCTGCCTGCTTTAACATCTTCCATGGCTTCTTCAATGCCACTTTTCTTTTCGGCTTGAATGACCCATCCAAACTTCTTTGCCAGTTCCTTTAATAAGTTGAAGTCAACTTGTGGAACTGTTATAGTTGTTGTTATATTATTTATAGCTACATCCATATTGCTTTATTTTTAATGTTATTTCTAATTTTCCGAGTACAGTTTATCTTCTGCAAAGAAAATGCAAATGAGCGCAAAAAAGCTTGTTTTCAATTTGCCGAGTGCAGCTTTTCTTATATAGTTATATGACTTTCCCTCGTAACCACCAAAGTTTTTTGGGGAAATTATTCTTCCTTGATTTTAAGCAAGTCTATCATTTTCTTCATATCAGGCAAAGCCTTGCGTAATCTTTCTGGCATGTCATCCAACGTCTTGTAGGTAGCAACTCCCATCGGCTTGGTGTAGTCTCGAACAGCATATTCAGCATAAGAGTAGTTTGCTGATTGGCAAAGAACGATTCCAATAGATGGATTCTCGTGTGGTTTGCGCACTTTGTCGTCGAGAATTTGGAGATAGCCAAAAAGTTGTCCAAGATAAGAGGTCTTAAACTCGCCAAGTTTCAATTCTATACAAACCATGGCGTTCAATTCTCGATTGAAAAACAGCAGGTCTGGGAATTGTTCAACACCATAGATTTCCAAATGGTATTGGTTGCCGATGAAAGCAAAGTCTCTGCCAAAGGTCATGATGAAATTCTTGATGTTCTGAACGATGCTTTGTTCTACAACTCGTTCGTCGACATCTATTTTTTCGCGTTCCCCAATCTCTTCTACATTGATAAAGTCAAGTAGATATTCATCCTTGAACATTTCTACTGCACGTCGAGCTTCCCTAGGATTGTTGATGGTCCTGGTAAAATTGTTAGGCATGCGTCCTTGGCTATGGTAAGCATCCTCCTTTATAAGTTGGCGGAGCTTCTTTACGGCAAGATGTTCCTCTACAGTGCGGTGGATATAATAATAGCGTGCTAATGTTTCTTTTGTTCCACTGATGATGGCAGAGTGGTGTGTGAATGGTACTTTAAAGAAGTCCTCAACAGGAAAATCTGGAATATTAGAAATAGATAAAGTATGGAATATATCTATCTGATTTTCACTATTTTGTAATTCGGCGGTTGCAACCGCCGAATTGCTGTCAAGCATATTCCATGCTTCATAAAAACGTCTCATATCCTTCATTTGAGTTTCCGAGAATCCTCGAAGACCAGGTAGTTCCTTACGAAGTTGTTCGCTGATGGCTGCTAATGCGCCCTCGCCCCATACTCCTTTGCGGGTATGTTGTGAAAGATATTTTCCGATGGCAAAATATAAAGCAAGTTGTATGCGGTTCACACCTTTGGCTGCTTCATATTGTCCTTGAAGTATGGCTGTCTTTATAGCGTTGACCGCATCATTATATTGTATCAAACTATCCATAGTGAAATGTTTCAATTTGCCGAGTGCGACTTTTCTTATGCAAAGATACGACTTTCCCTCGTAACTTCCAAAGTTTTAGGGAAAAATGTAAGAATGCAGGGCATACAAAAAAGGCGGTCTCTGAATAGAAACCGCCTTTAATTGTTATTTTTAGAGAGATATTACTTCTTGATGAACTCACACTTTGCTGTGTTTCCTTCCCAATCAATATAAAGCTTGATGTCGTAAGTACCAGCTGTTACAGCGATGTTTGGACCATTCTGTGTAGTGAGGTTATCTAATTCTCCACCCCAACTGAGAGCCCAATCGTCGTTGGCACGGAACTTCATTTCGCCATCACTCAGTTCAACGCCCTTGATTTCCCAGCAGCGCTCTGTCGGATTGTATGTCATATCCGTATCGCTTGCCCAACCAGAAGGAGTTGCGTTACCAATGATACCAATATTAAAAGGAGACAGTGTGTAAGTCTTCGCAGACAAGTCAACATCTACCTGATAGAAACCTGCTTCTTGTGTCATCATGATGTTGTCTTCAGACTCACCGAAGAATGCGCCACCATAGTTGGTGCCCTTCCAGTCTTTCTGAGTACAGAACTTGAAACCATTCTGGTTCAGGTACATGTAACCAGTGAAGTGAACACCATCCTCACTTGAGAGGTAGTCAATCTGATTCCAGCCATTAGCATCGCCAGCCATATAGAGGACAGGCTTGCCTACTGTATATGTCAGGTTGTTCATGTCGAGAGTAACAATCCATGTACCAGCACCTGCGATAACCATGGTCTGTGGAGCACCCCAGCTGTCGCCAGTATAATAGATTGTACCAGAAGCATCATCGCAACCATCCTTCTCGCAACCCAAGACACCTTTGTTGATAACATCCCAGTTGCCGCTTTCATCCCACTTGCTACCTTCATAGAACTTGAAGTAGTTCTTGTCTTTCTCTGTGGTGACCTTGAGCTGGTAAACACCATCAGATACTTGGGTCATCCATACAGGACTTGTAGCAGTCCATCCATTTCCGTTTACCTCGCCAAGCATGTAGTAGCCCTTCGCATCGATAGCAGGAGTTGGGGTTGGCTTAAGTTTGGCTGTAGTCGTACCTACGGTATTGATGGCAACGGCATCACCTGATGCCAAGTTGACAGAAACCTTAGACTCAACGTTGATGTCACGAGCAACGCTTGCGCGTGATTTATTCTGTTTGCAGAGAATCTTCTCCAATTCGGTTGCATTTACCTGAATGTTGTTGCCAATGATTTCGCCGCTTTCAATAGCTTCACCATTTACTTTCAAGTCTATCAGTGTGTAGCCTGCAACATTGGCATCAGTCGAGTTGACTGTGACGAGGTTGATGACTCCGTCTTCGTCCGGCATATTACATTCTGCTTCAGGACCCGCTGTAAATGTGATACCATATTTGGCAGCTGAGGCTTCCTGTGGATTGTGCTGTGGTTGAGCCCAATCATCGTAGTCGCCGTTGCAGCTGGCAAGTGATACACTTGCCAAGACTGCTAAGCTATATAAAAATGTCTTTTTCATTTTGCTTTCATCTTAAATTATCTAACTTCTGCTTTATTTGTATCAAAGTTGACATACAACTTCTTGCCAGGGGCGGTAGTTACAGAGTAATCTGCACCCATAGTCTCAGCCCAGTTGTTTGGCATATCATATTTACGCCAGAACACTTCGCCATTGTGAACAGTGAACTCTGTACTATACCAGTCGAGGCTACCGACCTTGACAGATACACGAAGCTCTGTGCTGGCAGTGAATGCAGGAGAAACCCATTCACCACTTGGATCGTCTGGAGGAGTCAGAGCTGTATCATCAGCAAAGCCCCAAGTGCTTTGACCAATACAAGCACCAATCAGGTATACCTGAGTCTTGTAAACAGTCAGTGTCCAGTCGATGTTCTTCTTGTCTTCGGTAATCTTACCCTTGAAGTGGAGAGTGTACCAGCCAGCGTTGGCTACCTTGATGTTTTGTTCCTCACCTGCAGAGATTTCTGCACCGGCTTCATCGTTGATTTCCTTAAGACGGTTAATACCGCGATAGTCATTGTTTTCTGTACCCCACTTGAACTCACCACCTGCAGGCAAGTAGACGATACCATAGTAGTTGCCAGCTACACCTTGTACCTGTGGAATAGGCTTCCAACTCTGCCATGGAGTCTGGATAGAGCTACCTATCAAATAGAGATTATCGGTGAACTTCGCATCAGGAGCCTGATAGACAGCCTTGACAGAAGGCAGGGTAATAACATTTGAGAAAGTTTCTCCTAAATAGGACGATGCTGCAACGCGAATCACAGCACGAAGACGAATGTAAATTGGCATATCTTCGGGAACACTTGCATCTGGATTGGCAGCCTTGAAGAGTGATACCACAGCATCGTTTACTTCGGAAGCTATGTATTCCAATCTGCTTGCATCTGAGGATGGTGTTGCCAACTCAACATGAGTGGCTGTAGCATTGTCGACAAATGCAGGGTCGATAGATACCTGTGCATAGTACGTCACAGAGTAAGGCACTCCACCATAATTTGGCTGAGAGCATGTCAATACCAAGCTTTTTGCACTGGAGAGGTCGTAGGTATTGTTTTCTGCAAGAGCAGGAGTGTTCAATACAAATCCCTCTTCAAGATGACTCAGGTCCAATGTAGGGTTGCTGTCTCTGTCTTCATCGCAGGATGTAAAGAGCAAAGGGAGTACCAATGCGGGCAGCAACATGAATTTGAATATCTTTTTCATAATTGATTTCTTTTAATTAAATCTGGTTTCCAAACAATTAGTATTTGGGGTTCTGATGCATGTTAGGGTTGTTCTTAATCTCGTCGCCTGGGATAGGATAGATATCGCATTTTGCTGGAATACCTTGACCATTTTCAGAACCACCCTTGAAACTCCAGAGATACTTAGAACCTGTGAACAAGCCAAAGCGCACCAAGTCGGAACGACGGCGGCCTTCCATATAGAACTCACGGCACCATTCATCGATAAGGGTCTGCTCATCTACTGATGAAGCTTTTATCTGACGATTGGCACGGTCCTGAACCTTCAGAATGTCTTCCAAACCATCCTGACTGCCATTGAGGCGGTACTTAGCCTCTGCACGGGTCAGATAGATTTCTGCCAAGCGGAACATAGGGAAGTCGGTATCTGAAAATTTCTGATGGTGCTGTGCTGTACCGTCTGCATGGAGGTTGGTCCACTTAACGAAAGACGCACCATTCAGAGGGCCTGTAATAGCATCACCTGGTGTTAGAGTACGTACCTTGTCACTGCATCCACCGATACCCATATAGAACAGGGCGCGGTCGTCTTTAGCCTGTGCCACTACGTCGGCAGTACTGATACCTTTTTCGTTATCCTTTGCAATCACCTGATCTTTTGATGGATTGGACAAAAGATCCTCATCGGTAGCCTTAGGAATATCCCCGTTAGGGAAGAACTTCTTTACCAAGTCTACACGTGCAAACAGACACTTCCATGGGTCACTTGTGCTTGCATAAGGCATGCCAGATATGGTAGAAGCATTTACGAGGTATGAAGTTCCTGCATAAGCGCGAGTCTTTACACCATCCTGACGGATAGGGAAGATAATTTCCTTCATGGCCTCTGGGTTGCAGTCATTGTCGCCCATGAACAGCTGCTGGTAACCGCTGTAACCGTTCTTTTTTGCACGGCAAAGATTGTATTTACCTTCGCCTTCACCTACGTTGTCGAGAATCTTGTCGCAATAATCGATAGCCTTCTGGTAGTCCTTTACCTGACCATCGGTATAAACGGCAGAGTTAAGAGCTAAGCGAGCATGGAGTGCGTATGCTGCACCACGGTCGGCACGTCCAAAATCCTTGGCTGTGTTATAAGCACCCACCTCAGCCATCAGAGGCTCGATGGTAGTCAACTCATTATCCAACCACTCGTAGAGATCCTTGCCACTTTTCTCGGTAGGGAGATTGTTGTCGAAGGTATCCTTGAAAGGAGCCTTGCGATACAGGTCAAGGAAATAATAGTAGTTCAATGCACGGAGGAAGCGAACTTCTGCAATCTTATCCTCACTCAGGCTACCAGACTGCTCAGAAATAAAGAAGTTGTACTGGTTGATGTTATAACTGAGTCGTTGATATGCCCAGTTAACACGTACATTATTCTTGTCCCAATCCATGGTGGTGATTTGAGCAATACCATCATTTTCCTGATAAGCCCACAAAGTTTCGTCTGTCATCAACTCTTCCAGGTTGAACACTGTACGGATAAATCCAGTTTCACCCTCGTTGCCACTTATATCTGCTAAACCATCAGGACCTTTCTGACCTGTAAGACCAAGGGTAGCATACTGCTTAGCCAAGAGCCCCTCTACCGTATATGTTTGGTGATTAAGTGGGTCAACCGACTTGATGTTCAGTTCGTCTGCGCAAGAGACAAAGCCCATGCACAACATACTTGCCATTGCAGTCTTTAAAAATATCTTTTTCATAATTGTCTCCTTTTTGTATTTTAGAAGTTAAGATTCAAACCAAGCTGGAAGCTTATTGGACGTGGGTAAGGATTTTTGTCCATACCGCTACTTACCTCAGGGTCGATGCCCTTATACTTGGTAATGATGAATGGATTCTGTACGGTGAAGTAGATACGTCCGCTGCAAATCTTCTCGGCACCAGCCTTGATCAATGCAGGGAAGCTGTAGCCCAAAGTCATGTTGCTACACTTCAAGTAAGAAGCATTGCGTACGAAATAGTCGCTTTGTATATTCGGTTTTATAGTTGAACCCGTAAAGCCAAGATTGAAAGCTTCTGCTGTCGTGTTAATATTACCGTATTGTGTAATTTGGTCCAAAATAGCTTTTGAGTTCAGGAAATCGTAGTACACATAGTTACCGATAGATGCATGGAAGGCTGCACTGAAGTCCCAGTTCTTGTAGATGAACTTGGTGGTGAGACCCATGATGACATCAGGTGCAGGGCTCTTGTAGCAATAACGGTCACCATCATCAATGATTCCGTTAGCATCACGGTCAACATAAAGTCCCTCAATTGGTTTGCCATTCTCGTCGTAAACCTGCTGGTAAACATAGAAAGAATTGATAGGCTCTCCAACCTTGTTTGCCTGTACTTTAGTGTCATTTGAACGAGATACTGCATCGCCAGTCTCAACCCAGTCTGATTTTCCTGCTTCCAACTCGGTGATTTCATTATGGTTCCATCCTACGTTGTAGGTTACATCCCATACGAAGTCCTTGGTGACGATAGGCTTCACATTGAATGCCAATTCCACGCCATAGTTTTCCAAAGAACCAACGTTCTTCAAGATCTTGTCGCTTAAGTTAGTACCAGCGGCAACAGCAACCTGAGACAATAGATCGGTAGTCTTGCGATAGTAACCATCTACGTTAAAGCCGAAGCGGCCATTGAGAGCGGTGAAATCAAGACCTGCATTGTAGGTTGTAGTCTTTTCCCAAGTCAGGTCAGAATTGCTTGCAGATGGACGTAAAGTAGGATAATAATTGTCGCCGAACGGATATTGTGCATAACTGTTGCTGACTCTGTACAGAGTAGTATAGTAGAAGTCGTCAATACCATTCTGCTGACCAGTCATACCCCAGCCCAAGCGGAGCTTCAACTCGTCAAGCCACTTTACGTTCTTCATGAATGGCTCGTTGTTGATCTTCCAGGCAAAGGCTGCAGCAGGGAAATAACCCCACTTCTTGCCTTTTCTAAAGCGTGAAGAACCATCGGCACGGAAGGTTGCTGTAAGCAAATAGCGATCCAGCAAGTTATAGTTAAAGCGTCCGAAGTAAGACACCAATGAGTTATGGGCTTTCCAAAACTCGTCAGATTGGAGCTTTGGATCATGCTCGTAATTCCATTTGCCTTCTGTAGCTTCATACTGAGGATTGGTATCTCTCAGGTATTCATCAATACCAGTTCCAAAGTTATATCCTGTTCTGTGGTAGTGGCTCTGCTCTGCACCTGCCATGATGTCGATGTCGTGAACACCAAACTTATGGGCATATTCAGCAAATGCTTTTCCTTCAATACTGTATTTGTATTGATGATCAGTGTTATAACGACCAAAATAGTTATATTCAGGATCAGCAACAGTATACTTAGAGTATTCCTCATTTTGTCTACCATCAGTGTATTGTGCTCCTATGGCTGCATGCAAATGCAAGTCTTCAAAGCCATGAATCTTATAGTCTACTTCCAAATTTGAAGATATGTCATGAGTTTTGGCTATACACTTGTAATTGTCAAGGAGAGACACTGGGTTCTGCGGATAATTAGCAGCAGGCATGTATTTCCAATTAGGATCGGTAATCTTATCACTCTTTCCCTGTAGATACCCGAAATATCCGCCTACGCAGTCGTACTTCTCATCGTTTACGCGAACGGGCTGTGTGGGGTCCATTCGGAGTGCGTTAAAGATGGCTGCACCTGCTTGTGCGTAGCGATCCTTCTCGAACATATACTTCGCTGTGAAGTTGAAGTTCAAGTGTTTGTCGAGGAAGGAAGGAGCCAAATTGACAGAAGTGTTAAAACGCTTCATCCAGCTGGTTTTAACGATACCGTTGTTGTCTTCGAAGCCTAAACCAATACGATAAGGCATATCTTTCAAACCACCCTGAATGCTGAGGCTGTGCTTGGTAGAGATGGCAGTGCGGAAAATCTCGTCCTGCCAGTCGGTGTCGGCTGTACCCAAAGTGCTTATATCTTTTCCTAAAGAAGTAAGAGCCTGCTTGTACTCGGCAGCATTCATCACCTCATATTTCTTCTGAATGGTTGATAGGGTAACATCGCCATTGTAAGTAACGGTAGGTCTCTGACCGGCACGTCCCTTCTTGGTGGTGATGATGATGACACCATTAGAAGCACGAGAACCATAGATGGCTGTTGCCGAAGCATCCTTCAATACTGTGAAGCTCTCGATATCGTTAGGGTTAATCATCGCCAAGACATTACTCATACCCTTATTGGTATTGTTGTCAATAGCCAAACCATCGATTACATAGAGAGGGTCGTTAGAAGCATTCAGAGAGGCACCACCACGGATACGAATCTGTGCTCCAGAACCTGGCTGACCACCAGCAGTCTGTACGTCCACACCGGCAATCTTACCTACCAACATATCTGAGGCACTGCTTGTGATACCCTTTGACATCTCATCAGGCTTGATAGCTGTGACAGAACCCGTCAAGTCGTTTTTCTTGGCACGACCATAACCGATGACAACGACCTCGTTCAATGACTTGGAGTCGTCGATCATCGTGATAATCATGTTCTTGCTTGCTTGTACTGTCTTTGGGGTCATACCCAAATAAGTAAAGGTTAGCTTAGTACCGGGAGCTGCATCAACAGAGAAGTTACCATCCATGTCGGTAATGCCTACTGCCTTACCGTTGACTGTAATGGTAGCACCCATGACAGGCTCACCAGAAGCATCTTTCACTTGTCCCTTGATTGCATTTGACTGCGCAAAGGAACTTGCTGTCAGGAGAAGACCACTTGCGAGGGTCAACATCCTAAGAGGCAATTTAATTTTTACCTGCTTCATCATTCTGTTTAATTTTTAGTTAATATATGCATGTTGTTGTTAGTCAGTCTTCATTCCACGCTTATTTCCCTTTAGCCGTTAGTTATTAGTCCGCTCGGTTAAATAATAATATAAGGTGGTATAGCTCATCTCATCATTTTGTTTGATCCTCAAGTTTATATGAATAATCTTGCTTAGTTATATCCTGCACTTAAAATAAAGTTATAACCTTTTGTGGCGTTCTGGATAAGTTTGGGCTTTCAGTTAGTGTTGTTAGCTATTCACTTTCAACTTCCAGTCGGTCGTTAGGTCTCTACATTATTGTAAGGTAGGAATGGTATTTTTTGTACCATTTTAACTTTCTGTATGCAAATGTAACTCCTTTTGCGCTTACTTGTACTTTTTTTAGAGTTAAAAACACCATTCTATTTGTGCAAACGTTTGCATGATATTTGCCTTAGGTACATCTTTAGGTACTTTAATCAGAATGGATAAAAACAACTCCATTTTTATGGAAATATAGTAACAGAACTTTCGCAAGTGGTTCAAGAACGGGCTGAAGAAGCTGGAACCCATATAAGCAGCACGCCCTGAAGGGGCAGAAGCTCTTAGCCCAGGGCAACGCCCTGGGTATAGTAACAGTTAGCAATGCGCCCTGTAAGGTAGGGTGTTCAAAATTCGAATCAAAAATCCGGTATAAAAATGGTGTTATTTC
>CAVACC010000101.1:0-9987 GCA_963587495.1 Clostridia bacterium
AATACCATAGGTAAAAAATGCGTCGGATTTTAAACGGATTTTGAACACCCTACCTGAAAGGGCAGAAGCTCTTAGCCCAGGGCAACGCCCTGGGTATTAATGATATACAACTAACGCCCTGTAAGGGCAAAAGCATTAAAATTATGGCGCAATCCTTATCAAAAATTTACATCCATTTGATTTTCCACATCAAATCAACCAGTCCCAAAATCCGTGAAAATGATTTGGAACGACTTCATCAATATATCGGCAAACTTGTAAAAACATCGGGATGCACCGAGATAATGGCAGGTGGTATTGGCGATCATGTTCATGTGTTGTTCATATTTTCAAAAGATGTCACGATTTCCCAAATTGTTGAGGAAATCAAGCGAAACAGCAGTAGATGGATAAAGGATCTCGATCCGGTTTATTATCGTTTTTTCGCATGGCAGGGTGGTTATGCAGCATATTCCATCAGTCAATCCGTTGTAGATAAAACATTACAATATATTGACAACCAGAAAGAGCACCATACCAAGCATTCGTTTGCAGAGGAATATAAAGCATTTTTGGATTTATATAAGGTGGAATACGATGAAAAATTCGTGTTCCGTGATTAAGATTGTTTGATGTATTAAAGTTTTATTAGGTGTATTTTAAAGCTTTTGCCCTTACAGGGCGCATTGTTGATTGCCATTATACCCAGGGCGTTGCCCTGGGCTAGGAGCTTCTGCCCTTTCAGGGCGTGCTGCTGTGGGCTTCTTGTCCCTTCAGGGCGTGCTGCTTATATGGGCTTCTTGGCCTTCAGGGTGAGCTGCTGTGGGCTTCTTGGACTTCAGGGCGTGCTGCTGTGGGACTTTTGGGCCTTCGTCTGTACTTGAAACCTGCTAACTTTAAAAGAATTATCCAGAAAAAGAGAGAAAAATGATGGCAATTTGAGAAAATAATCGTAAATTTGCAATTGTAAACCAAAGATCCTGGAAGATGGTAGAGATAAACGATAGAAGATTGCCAGTAGGCATCCAGTCTTTTGAGGTAATCAGAGAGGGTGGATACCTGTATGTTGACAAGACAGATATCATCTGGCAGCTTGCCAACAGAGATAAAAAGTATAATTACCTGAGCCGCCCACGCCGCTTTGGTAAATCTGTCCTCGTTGATACACTCGAAGCTTATTTCTTAGGCAAGAAGGAACTCTTCGAGGGACTGAAGATCATGCAGATGGAGACGGAATGGGTGAAGCGTCCTGTCATCCGGCTGGATATGAGTCGTGCAGGAGCTGCACCGGAAAGTGTGCGGAGCTATCTGGACAATGCCTTCCATCAACTTGAGTCGGAGTATGATATTGCTGTACGACAGGATAGTTCTCTTGCTGTAAGATTCAAGAATATCATTGAGGGTGCATACAATAAAACTGGGCTTCAGGTGGCGATTCTCATCGACGAATACGACTCGCCCTTGCAGCATTCCTGGAAAACTCCGCAGCATGAAGCATGTACTGCTGTTTATCGTGAGGTGTTTGCCATCCTCAAGGCAGATGACAAATACGAGAAGTTTGTCTTCATCACAGGTATCACCAAGTTTACGCAAATCTCTCTCTTCTCTGTACTCAACAATCTGAGCAACATCAGTTTTGAGCCAAACTATGCCGCCATTTGCGGTATTACCAAGGAAGAAGTCTTACGTGATTTCAAGCCGGAAATCAATAAATTGGCTGATTACGAAGGTTGGACTTTCGACGAAGCTGTGGCACAACTGACAGCCTACTATGACGGCTATCATTTCAGTCGCCGCAACATGGTGGATGTATTCAATCCCTTCAGTCTTATCAATGCCCTGGCAGATTCTGACCTGAAGAACTACTGGGCTTCATCGGGTGCAACCTCCATGTTGCCTAAGTTTGTGGATAATATGGAACTCAAACTACGTAATTTTGACCCTTGTACCATTCTTCGCCAAACCATCGAGACCTCTGATGTGACAGGTGGTGGAGCAGAACTGTTTCTCTATCAGTCCGGTTACCTTACTATAAAGGGTTACCAGATGGGAGTTTATATTCTGGGATTCCCTAACAGTGAGGTAAGACAAGCGCTTTATGAGACTGTGTTGCCTGCCCTGACTCTGCGAGGCAACTCTGATATCCAATCAATTCAATCAGATTTGTTGCTTGCCATTCAGCTTGGCAATCTTCCCGAAGCCATGAAATGCCTGAAAGCTCTCATTGCGGATGTGCCCTACAGCAACAAGAAGCTCGCCAGCATGGACATGGAGGAGCGTTATCGCCTGATTATGAGCACCATATTCAATGCCATCGGTTGCAGGGTGGAAGTGGAAAAGATGATTGCTACGGGCAGGATAGACATGGTGGTGGAAACCACCCAATATATCTACGTCCTGGAGTTGAAGTTGAGCGACAATGGTGGTGTGGATGCTGCAGCAGAGCAAATCAGAGCCAAGCAGTATGCCGAGCCTTTCAAGGCCGACAAGCGCAAGGTCATCGCCCTCGCCATAGAGTTGGATGATAGGGGAAAGGGATTGGTAGATTGGAAGGAAGTTTTTTAATGCTAAAAAAGAAATTTACTAAAGATCAATAAATTTAGAAAACAAACGATTATGGAACAGGTAGAAGAAAGATATATTAGTTTGCTAACCGACTTTGGTTTCAAGCGAATTTTTGGATCGGCTCCCAATAAGGATTTGCTGATTTGTTTTCTCAACAGCTTGTTTAATGGCAAACAGGTTGTGAAGGATGTGTCGTATCTTAACCCGGAGCATGTGGGCGATGTCTACACCGACCGCAGAGCCATCTTTGATGTATATTGCGAGGGCGAAAACGGTGAGAAGTTCATCGTTGAGATGCAGAACGCTTATCAGACGTATTTCAAGGATCGCTCCCTGTTCTATTCCACATTTCCTATTCGAGAACAGGCACCCAAGGGGGATGACTGGGATTTCAAACTGAATCATGTCTATACCGTTGCGCTGCTCAACTTCAGCATGAACGACGATGCCTTCGACAAGGAAAAAATCCGCCATCATGTGCAGTTGTGCGACACAGCTACTCACAAGGTCTTTTATGACAAGCTTGAGTTCATTTATGTCGAGATTGCAAAGTTCGATAAGAAGCTGGATGAGTTGCAGACGCTTTACGAAAAGTGGCTCTATGCACTGAAGAACCTCTATAAGCTTAGTCAACGACCTAAAGAACTGTGCGACAAGGTTTTCGACCGCCTCTTCGAGGAAGCAGAGATAGCCAAGTTTTCTCCGCTGGAAATGCGGGAGTATGAAGCCAGTAAAAAGGCTTATCGTGACATTAAGAATTCCGTGGATACAGCCAAGCGCGAAGGAATCGCTGAAGGCATAAAGCAAGGCATGGAGAAGGGCATGAAGCAAGGCATGGAGAAGGGCATGAAGCAAGGCATGAAGCAAGGCATGAAGCAAGGCATGAAGCAAGGTCTGGAGCAGCGAAGCCTTGAGATTGCCAGAAAGATGCTGGCAAAGGGAATGGATGCAGCGTCGGTGATGGAAATTACTGGTCTGTCGGCGGAGCAGATGCGGCAGCTGAAAGCGGAATTTTAGATGATAAATATGGTCAATATAAGAGGGTGTGTCATAAGCTTCTTAGGATATAGATAAGGCACGGATTACACGGATTTATAGTGCTAATATAAGTAAAGCGATTTTCATCTCTCTTAAAAAAATCCGTGTAATCCGTGCCTAAAAACTGTAAAGGACTGACTTTATGACACACCCTCTTTATGACTAACAGAGATTTCTCGGTAAGTCATTGAGACATCTCTGTGACTTGCCGAGATGTACTAACTTCCATACTTGCGAACCTTTTGACACTAATGTCTGTGTAAACGTTTGCACAGATATTTGCACAGAAATTACCTTGTATTCGTACCGTTGTTTTTACATTCTTTATATATTTGCAGCGGAAAAGGAAAATGAACAAGATAAAAATCGCCTACGGGCGTTGCAGGAAAGGCCTGCAGCTCAAGAGAAGGAAACATTGAGCAAAGGAAAATTGTTGTTTCTTACTAACTTATTATTCTTTCAATAAAGAACAATGTAGTTGTCCATACCCATGGAATTCCTTGGCTTAGGAAAACAAGGAAAGTAAAACCTAACGGAAATGACGAGTTAACTAAAAGCTAAATAAATGGTTTAAAACTATAAAAATATGATGAAAAGATTTTTTACGTTTTTTATGGTGGTCTGGGCATTATTGTCCATATCGCAAACGGTAAAGGCAGTCGATGTCACTGTCTATTTCCAATGTCCGAGTGGGTGGGGAACCACAGTGCATGAGTATGCATATAATAGCGGGTCGGACGCTAATACGAGCAGTTGGCCTAAAGCGTCAGCTGGTTCTAAATTTTCCTCTGGAACTTCTCTGTCAAAATCTGTGAACAACAGTGCTTTCACATATACATTGGCAGGTAGTTATAATAGTAATGGTAATGATATGAGTAAGGAGTCTACCTCCTTTGATTTTGACGGTAATGACAAATATACTTATACTTTCACTGCGACTCAAACTGGTACGTATTGTTTCAGAATAAAAACAAGTTATGGAAGTGGAGCTGCTTTGTGTCCTGAAACTAATGCTTCTAAACTTACTTCTACTCCAACTGATGTATCTTATACTGATAAATACGGTAAGTCAAATAACTATTGGATTTATGAAGTAACTGCTGGCAAGAAATATACATTTACTTTGTTAGAGACGAAAATAGGTAATGGATATACTCGTAAACTATCTGTTGTTCCTGAAGAAACAGTTGTTACTAAGACAATTAAATTGTTTAATGCAGGAGCTGAGGTAACAGGTTCTAACGGAAAGTACACTCTTGATTTGAGTGGTGAAACTTCTACAAATGCTACAATTACTCTTACTATCGATGGCGAACCTTATGGTTTGGCTGCTGCTAAAACTATTGATGCAGCTGGAACCACATCAGGTATCGCCTTCACAGCAGGAGGAACAGCAGCCTTGACTTTGAAGGCTGGTCTTATCTATTCTCTCACTGTAACTGAGGATGGAAAGATGAAAGTTGTTGCAAGACAGAGAGGTGTTGCTGATGGTAACTATTATTTGGTTGGTAACTTCTTTAATGAAGATGGTGAAAATATCAATTATGATAAGAAATATTTCCGTTTTATAAATAATAAAGGTGACGGCAATCTTTATTTCGATATTCCTGCTTCATTAACTGTCAAAGCACAAGTATATGGTGCTGATGGTAAATGCTATGGGCCAAAGGATAATAAAGAAATTGGTATTAATAAACCTGCAAGTACAGATGATGTAACTGCTAAGGGCGAAATGGTTGCTGGAGAAGGCTATTATTGGTCCTTTACTGATCGTGGATTTGTTGATGGTAAAAAGCAGGTAGGTATTTATAGAGTGACTATTAAGGTTGATGAAGAAACAGGCATTCCTACTAATTGGAGTGTAACTTATGATAAGACTAAGCGTATGGCATATTTCTTGGTAGATCCAGATGAAGATATTGATGCCGTTGCTCAGCCTTGTTATACAGATTATCTGCCAAAAAAGAATGCAGATAGTAGATGGTCCAATAATTTTTATGGTAATATTTATTTGGAAGCAGGACAGCATTGTTTCGTTGTGGGTAATATCCAGAAGCAAGCAAATGATGATGAGCAAGAAAAACCTCTTAAAACTACAACAAAATTGTATTTGCAAGGAAATGGTGGCTTAGATCCAACTACTAATACTGGTAGTGGTGATTGGCATTACACAAATGTTTTTCCAAATAAAGCAGGTTTTTGCTATGGTGAAACAAAGTCGATGGTTCTTGAGTATAATCCATCAAAAGGAAATGGTGATCATTTAAGCGAAGGTATAGGAGGTGAAATTCTGAAAGCTCATAATCAGATTACAGATGACCAAAACCCAATTACTTCTATCCAGATTGTAGGTAATGGTGTTGTTGATTCTTGGGATTTAGATAAGGCTCAAGGTATGAAGTATAATAAAACTTTGGACTGCTGGGAATATTCTTTTAGAACCGAAAAGGAAGAAAGTGTTGATAATAAGTTCCGTTTCATAGCTAATAAGGATTGGAAATATAATTGGGGTGAGGAATCTATGGAACAAAAAGATTGGGCTCGTCCTTATACGGATACGGATCCAGCAAATGGTCATGAGGCTTCTTTAAAAGATCCTAATGAATTGGGCTTTACTAAAGCTGGTACTGAAGGTAATAGAAATGGTGAAGGTACTTACGCTGATATGTACTTCAACCGTCCTGCTGGTGAGTGGACTATCCGTTTTTATATTCGTACCATTCTTGATGAATCAGGTAATAATTATAAGGCAGTCTATGCATACACCATCACTGGTTCAGCATCTAATGATGTAATCCTCACATATTGCAATGGTCAGTTTATCCGCACTTATAGCAATAATAAGGCTATGAATCCTGTAGATGACAATGTTAAGATATATGAGGTTTATAAATATGATAAGCCTGCTGAGGAGACAGAACCAGGAAAGGTTGATAACATTTATGCTAAAGGAACGGTTCATCTGCGTCGATTGAATTATATTCCTGCTAATGTAGGTGTAGTTTTGATTGGTGTAGTTCCTGCTGATGGTAGATATTCCGAAAACCAGCAATTAGCTTTTTCTTTGTTGGAAAGAACAGAGGATCCTGAGATTCTTCCTACTGATTCATGTAAACTTTGGAGAAATGCTGATACATATATTCAGCATGGTGACAAGTGGAATAACTATCTTGTTCCAACTGTTCAGGCAAATAATAATTTAGGAAATGCGTATGTTGATAAGTCTGGTAACATAACTTATCGTTATTTCGGCTTGTCTAATTACTATCGTACTAAATATCATAAAAGTCTTGGAACAGCAGATACTCAGCCTGATTATCTTGGTTTCTTCCGATTGACTTCTAATGGCAAATCCTTAGCTAATAGGGCTTATTTGAGTATTCCTGCAAATGCTGAAGTTGGTAATGGTGTAGGTGCTACTTATGGTTATCTTGACTTCAATGGGCAGTTGCTTGAAAACCAATACCACGAAAAGTATGAGGGTGAAACACCTGCTAAGTTTGCAAATATGGCAATGATCTTTGACGATTTGATTGAAGGTAATGAAACGACTGGTATTAAAGAGTTGGAGACAGAAGTTTTGAATGATAACAAATATTATAACCTGCAAGGTATTGAGGTTGCTTATCCTGTGAAGGGTATTTATATTCACAATGGTAAGAAGGTTATTGTTAAATAATAAAATGCATTTGTCATGAAGAATATATATATTAGACCAACAATGTTGGTTATTCGTATAAGTAATGAGTCGCTTCTTGCACCAGAAAGTGGACAAATTGAATCAGGTTTCTCCAAGAGACACGATTTCACCGGCGACAGTTTTGACGACACAGCTTGGCCTAAGAGTAAATCACCCTGGGAAGACTGATGATTAGGCTTCATTACATTTTCAGTAAATAGTAAGAATAGGCTAAGAAAAGTGTAAAATTAATTAAAGGGTTTGTTTAATTAGTTTAATTAATCGCTATTATCACTAAAGAGGGCTGCAGAGATGCAGTCCTCTTTTCTGTTATCACTCCCTTTGGTCGTTAGAAGTTATAGCCAACAGCCTTTTTGGTTGAAGATTTAGCTGTAAAGCATATAGCTTTAACTTCTGAACTTGCGAAACTTGAGTATAATATCGAAGCCGCTTTCATATTTCGAGGCTTTTCTATTCAAAAAGTTTATGCTTTGGTAACGACAATATATAAATGGTTGGATGCTGCAATAAAAATAACAAGTTGAAAGTTTGCCTTTCCCAATTTTTTTTCTTAACTTTGCATTGTGAAGTTATTTTCATAGAAATCATAACTTATCGATTATGGGTGAAACTAATAATAGAATATTACCTGTAGGCATACAGTCTTTTGAGAAAATTCGAAAGGAAGGTCTGCTCTATGTTGACAAGACTGAGATTATCTGGAATCTTGTTAATACCGGTAAAACATATAATTACCTGAGCCGTCCAAGACGTTTCGGTAAATCATTGTTGGTGGATACTTTGCAGGCTTATTTCGAGGGTAGAAAGGAACTTTTCGAAGGACTGAAAATCATGGATTTGGAAAAGGAATGGGTGAAGCGTCCTGTCATCCGACTCGATATGAGTCAGGCAGGAGCTACACCGGAAGGTGTGCGGAGCTATCTGGACAATGCCTTCCATCAACTTGAGTCGGAGTATGATATTGCTGTACGACAGGATAGTTCTCTTGCTGTAAGATTCAAGAATATCATTGAGGGTGCATACAATAAAACTGGGCTTCAGGTGGCGATTCTCATCGACGAATACGACTCGCCCTTGCAGCATTCCTGGAAGACTCCTCATCATGAAGATTGTACCTCTATCTATCGTAGTGTTTTTGCTATTCTCAAAGCTGATGACGCATACGAGAAATTTGTCTTCATCACGGGTATTACCAAGTTTACTCAAATCTCCTTGTTCTCGGTTTTGAACAACTTGAGCAATATCAGTTTTGATCCTCCTTATGCTGCTATCTGTGGTATTACGAAAGAGGAAGTGGCGAACAATTTCATGCCTGAAATTGAGGCTATGGGAGTACACAATGGTTGGACTCAGGAAGAAACGATTCTGCAGTTGAAGGCTTATTATGACGGTTATCATTTCTGCAAGAACAGTCCTGTTGATATTTTCAATCCGTTCAGTCTGCTCAATGCTTTGGCTGATAAAGAACTGAAAAACTACTGGGCTGCTTCTGGTGCTACGTCTTTATTGCCTAAGTTTGTCAGTGATATGGAAATTCAGTTGGAGCATTTCGATCATTGCTATATTGACCGTGATACTTTGGAGACTTCTGATGTTTCTGATGGAGGAACAGAACTCTTCCTTTATCAATCCGGTTATCTGACCATCAAGGATTATGATGAGGGTGTTTATACTTTAGGTATTCCTAACTTTGAAGTAAGGAAAGCGCTCTACAAAATAGTAGTACCGGCTTTGACTTTGAAGACCAAAGCTCAGGCTATTACCACACAGAATATTCTTTTAAAGATGATGCAAGATGGTAATCTTGATGAAGCCAAGAAAGCCCTGAAGGCTTTGATAGCTGATGTGCCGTATAGCAATAAAAAGTTGGCAAGCATGGATATGGAAGAACGTTATCGTCTTATCATTAGTACCATTTTTAATGCTATAGGTTTCAAGGTTGAAGTAGAAAAGCAAATCTCTACTGGCAGGATAGATATGGTGGTTTTTACTCGTCGTATTATTTATGTGCTTGAGCTTAAACTTACTAATAATGGTGGTGTTAAGGCGGCTGAGCATCAGATAAAAGACAGACAGTATGTTGAACCATTTAAAGCTGATGGTCGAAAGGTTATAGCTTTGGCTGTTGAATTGGATGATATGGGTAAGGGACTCATCGATTGGAAAGAAGTTAATTAGCATGAATGCTATGTTACAATAGTTTTTCGGTTAAAATATTAGAGGGTGTATCATAAGCTTCTTAGGATATAGATAAGGCACTGATTTTATAACACACCCTCTTTTAATTATGCAAGCTTTTTAGTAGAAATCTTTGAAATATTCCGTGCAATCGATTGCGTAATAATGTTTTACGTTATGATGCAATCGATTGCATGGAATTATTCGTTCTTTTTTACATATATTCTATCACCTTATATATATAATGAGTAACTTTGCGTCAACGAAAGATATTAACAATCAAAACGCTAACATAGATATTTATCGCTAACTAAAAATTAAATAACCAGTCTATCAAATGAGGAAATTTACATTCAGGCTATGGGCAGTCCTTATGCTCATGTTGGTCTCCTTGCAGACGATGGCAACGGATACGTTTACCAGCAATCGTACTGACTTCCGAGACGAAAGTATTTATTTCATGATGACCACTCGTTTCTACGATGGTGACACAGGAAACAATGTGCTCTGCTGGGATAACCAGTCAG
>CAVACC010000102.1:0-9977 GCA_963587495.1 Clostridia bacterium
TAAAAATATGACTAAGTTTCAGGAAAGTCAACGTGAATTATAAATAAGTTTTAACTGAGTCAACTCGTCTTACAAATAAAACTAAAAGTGGTCAACTAAAATCGTTAAACCACAGCCCGATCTGGTGATATGCGATGTGATGATGCCAGTCATGGATGGACTGGAGTTTACGCAGCAGTTGAAGACCAATACTGCCACCTCGCACATTCCAGTCATCATGCTCACGGCAAAGAATCTGGAAGAGCATCGTGCCGAAGGTTATGAACAGGGAGCAGACTCTTACATCACCAAGCCCTTCCATAGCAAGGTGCTCCTGGCTCGTGTGGAAAATCTGCTGCACCAGCGTGCCCATCTTCGTCAGCTCTTTGCACAGGGTGCTGCCGAAGGAAAAGAAACTGAGGAGGTGTCCAGACTGGACGACCGTGACAAGGCTTTTGTCAAGCAGCTGCACGACATCATCAAGTCGCACATGGGCAACAGCGATTTTGGTGTCGAGGATATCGGAGCCGAGATAGGACTGAGCCGTGTACAGCTTTATCGTAAGGTGAAGGCCATCACCGGCTCGTCGGTAGTCGATCTTTTGCGCAAGGCCCGTCTTGCCAAGGCCCGTCGTCTGCTCGAAGCCAACAGCATGAACATCTCCGAGGTGGCTTACGAGGTAGGCTTCTCTTCGCCCTCTTATTTCACCAAGTGTTTCAAGGATGAGTATGGAATGCTGCCTGGCGATGTGACAAATGGATAACTGACAGTAACTTTCCGTCTGGTCGTGATGCCGGAATATATTGCAAATCGTTCATAGAGTGATAATTATGTTGTGTCTGAACATTTTTATTATTCTATGAACGATTTTTTCTTTTCCTTTATTCTTTTTGTTCGTAACTTTGCAATCGAAAGGTAAGGAAACTCAACTTTCGCAGGATGAATGGGGGAAGTTCTATAACTCCAGAACTTACGAAAGTTCAATAAAGAGATAATAAATTAGGTTTTTGTTTAGTTAATAAAAGGTAGTATTTGTTTTTAAGGTAGTTTGATTATTACTGGGGGTGCATCTAAACGTGATGTTTGGATGCACCCCCTCTCTTTATAAGCCCTTTCGGACTTGTTGGTGGAAAACTGTTTCCTGTTTTTATGCTTTCTTCTTTCTTAGAATGATGAGAACCACGCCAGCCAGGATGAGCACGATGCCGATGCCCAAGCGCAACGAGAAAGCCTCGCCAAAGATAAGCACGCCGATGCATACTGCTGTGACAGGTTCGAGAGCCCCCATAATGGCAGAAGGGGTGGAGCCTATCAGGTTGATCGAGATCGTCATGAAGAAGAGCGAGAGCACCGTAGGCAGAAGAGCCAGCTGCAGGGCGCATCCCCATTGCATAGGAGTGTGGAGCATCTGCAGGCTGTCGCCCGACAACCATGAGAACACCAATATCGCTAAGAAGCAGAATACCAGAATCCAGAAGGTGAACTTCAGGCTCGACATGGTAGTCTGCCATTGGTTGACGGCAATGATGTAGATGGAGTAGAGTAATGATGATGCCATGACCAGGGCAAAACCAGCCGTGCTGAGTTTGGCGTCGCCGTCACCCTGGTAGAGCATTCCTACTCCTGCTACGGCAAGAAGGATGGCCATCGATGTGCTCCATGTCACCTTCTCATGGAAGAAAGCCGTCATCAGCAAGGCTGTCATGATGGGGTAGACGAAGAGCAGGGTACTCGCGATGCCTGCCGCCATGTAATGAAAGCTCACGTAAAGAGTGATGGACGACAGGGCGAAGAAGGTGCCCAAGAGTGCAAACTTGATGGCGTGTCCCCATTTGATGGCGAAACTCTCTTTGCGTACCAGCATGATAAGAGCGAACATCAGTACAGCCAGACCATACCGATAGCTGAGTACCGTACCCGAGTTGAATCCGTCTTCATACAGCTTGAGGGTTCCTAAAGGATTCGTACCATAACAGACAGCAGCCACTACGGCAGCTGCAAAACCTTTCAATGTGTTGTTGCCAGAAGGTTGTTGTTCCATTTCTTTTTGTGTGTTGTTTTACTATTTTTTTCTCCAGCTCCACTCTGTTGGCGAGTGTGAGGTATCATCCGATTTATTTCGGGCTGCAAAAGTACATCTTTTATTCGAGAAAAGAGAAAAAATAGCAAAAGAAATGGTTGCTTTTGTCACTTTTTCGAAAATAAATCGTACCTTTGCGGATAAGTAGCGAGTTTCTCCTACGAAGACCTTGGATACATTCAAAATAACCAAACAACATAAAACAAAATGGAACAGATCAAGAACGAACAGCTCACAGTAGAGATCTCATCTCTTGGAGCAGAACTTCAGAGCATCAAGGATGCTCAAGGTAACGAATATCTTTGGGACGGCGACGAGCAGTACTGGAATCGCCATTCTCCTATACTTTTCCCTATCGTGTGCGGCTTGTGGAAAGATACATACCGTATCGACGGCAAGGAGTATCAGTTGGGACGTCATGGCTTTGCCCGTGACACAGAGTTCCAGCTCATCAGCAAGAGCGAAGACCGTATCACCTACGCCCTGACCGACAGCGAGGCTACACTCAAGGACTATCCTTATCACTTCAACTTAGCCATCACTTACCGTCTGGAGGGCAAAAAGCTGCATGTTATCTGGCATGTTGCCAATACCGACGACAAGCAAATCTTCTTCCAGATTGGCGGTCATCCAGCTTTCCTCGTTCCTGGTGCCGAAAAGGGTAAGGAACTGAAGGGCCAGTTGAAGTTTGACAACCCTGAGCCAGAGCGCCTCTATGGTAATGTGGGCGGTTGTGTCGTTGAGGGTTATCACAAGGTGCCTACCGAGAATGGTGTATGGGCATTTACTGAGGACAGCTTTGCTGACGATGCCGTCATCTTCGACCGCAGTCAGCTCAAGAAGATCACTCTTCTCGACGAGGCAGGTCAGCCTCATCTCTCACTCGACATCAAGACTCCTGCTGTTGGTATCTGGAGCCCTACAGGCAAGCATGCTCCTTTCGTGTGCATCGAGCCTTGGTATGGTCTTCACGACTGGGCAGAGTACGACGGCGAGTTCAAGGACAAGTATCTCATGAACAGCCTGCAGCCAGGTGCCAGCTTCATGAGTGAGTACACCATTACGATAGAGAAATAAACTCAACCCGTCAATATTCAATACGTAATACATATTTTATTTTTTTGACACGATGAAAGAAGAAATGAATCTCCCCGAGAATGCCTTCCGCGAGTTGAAGGACGGTGAGCAGTATGAACCCCTGATGGGTCCCGACAAGGCTTATCCCGAGGTCAATGTGTGGTCGGTAACCTGGGGTATTGTGATGGCTGTCATCTTTTCGGCGGCAGCAGCTTATCTTGGACTGAAGGTAGGACAGGTGTTCGAGGCTGCCATCCCTATCGCCATTATCGCTGTAGGTGTGAGTACAGCCACCAAGCGCAACAAGGCCTTGGGCGAGAATGTCATCATACAGAGTATCGGAGCCTGTTCGGGTGCCGTGGTGGCGGGAGCCATCTTCACCCTGCCAGCCATCTATATTCTGCAGGCCAAGTATCCCGAGATGACCACTTCGTTTATGAAGATCTTCCTGGCTTCTGCCCTCGGAGGCATTCTGGGCATCCTGTTCCTCATACCTTTCCGCAAGTACTTTGTGAGCGACATGCATGGCAAGTATCCTTTCCCTGAGGCAACTGCCACCACACAGGTGCTTGTCAGCGGAGCCAAGGGAGGCGACCAGGCCAAACCCTTGCTCATAGCAGGACTGGTGGGAGGTTTGTACGACTTCATCGTGGCAAGCTTCGGTTGGTGGAACGAGAACTTCACAAGCCGTGTCATTGGATGGGGCTGCGACCTTGCCGACAAGGCAAAACTTGTATTCAAGGTGAATACGGGTGCTGCCGTGCTCGGCTTGGGCTACATCGTGGGTCTCAAGTATGCGCTTTATATCTGTTTTGGCTCTTTGGCTGTATGGTGGCTCATCGTTCCTGGTATGAGTCTGCTTTTCCACGACCAGGTGCTCAATGCCTGGGATCCTTCCATTACATCTACTGTAGGAGCCATGTCTCCTGAGGAGATATTCCGTGCCTATGCCCGCAGCATCGGTATCGGCGGTATTGCCATGGCTGGTATCATTGGCATCATCAAGAGCTGGGGTATCATCAAGGGAGCTGTAGGTTTGGCAGCCAAGGAGTTGAAAGGAAAGAGTGGGGTCGACGCGGAGGTGAAGCGCACTCAGCGCGACATCTCGTTCAAGATCATCGGCGTCGGTTCGCTGGTCTGCATTCTTGTCACCTTCCTTTTCTTCTGGTTTGGTGTGATGGATGGCAACTTGCTCTTTGCCGTTATCGCCATTCTGCTGGTAGCCGTTATCGCTTTCCTCTTTACTACTGTTGCCGCCAATGCCATCGCTATCGTGGGCAGTAACCCTGTCTCGGGCATGACGTTGATGACACTCATCTTTGCCTCTGTGGTGATGGTGGCTGTAGGATTGAAAGGTCCTGGCGGTATGTTGGCTGCTCTCATCATGGGTGGCGTGGTATGTACGGCGCTTTCTGTGGCAGGTTCGTTCATTACCGACTTGAAGATAGGTTATTGGTTGGGTACCACTCCCAAGAGGCAGGAGAACTGGAAGTTTCTTGGCACCTTGGTGAGTGCAGCCACTGTAGGCGGTGTGATGATGCTCTTGAACGAGACTTATGGTTTCGCTTCAGGCTCGTTGGCAGCACCTCAGGCCAATGCCATGGCAGCTGTCATCGATCCGTTGATGAATGGAGTGGGAGCACCATGGGTGCTTTATGGCATCGGTGCCTTGTTGGCCATTGTGCTGACCTATTTCAAGATTCCAGCCTTGGCTTTCGCCTTGGGTATGTTTATCCCTCTCGAACTCAATGTGCCTCTTGTTGTCGGTGGTGCCATCAACTGGTGGATTACTTCCCGTTCTAAGGACGCTCAGGTGAACAAGGAGCGTGGCGAGAAGGGTACACTCATTGCCAGTGGCTTCATTGCCGGTGGTGCCTTGATGGGTGTGGTGAGTGCATTGCTCAAGTTTGGTGGCATCGAGGTGAGTGTTGCTGACAGCTGGTGGACCAATCCTTTGTCTGAGGTCTGCTCGCTCATCGCCTACGCCCTCCTCATTACCTATTTCGTGAAGGCTACGAAGAAATAAGGGTCTCTTATGTGCGGAAGTTAAAGAAGTTAGAATGTTCAACACAAAATTATAAACAACTTTATGAAGAAAACAATCTTTTCATTGCTCCTGCTTGCTGTATGCAGTTTAGGAGCATCAGCACAGAGTGCCGACGACCTTGATGCCAAGTACACCCAGGGAATGCTCAAAGTGGGAACCCAGGCTCCCGACTTTATTCTCAAGAAAGCCAAAGATGACCAGCCTGCTCTTTCGCTGTCTTCTTACAGCACCCATCAGGAAGGCACATTGTTGCGTCCTGGCTGTTGGGTAGTGCTCGACTTCTGGGCTACATGGTGTCCCGACTGTCGCAAGGAGATTCCTGAGGTGAAGAATATCTATAAGAAATATCGCAACATGGTGAAGCTCATCGGCGTGTCCTTCGATACCGACAAGGAGAAGTTGAAGGCGTTCCGTACCGAGAATGAGATCAAGTGGAGCATGTTCAGCGAGTACAAGAAGTGGAAGGAAACCAACATCTCCAAGGCTTACAACATCCAGTGGATTCCTACCATGTATCTCATCGACCCTGAGGGCAAGGTGGCATATACCACTGTAGTGGCAGCCAACATGGAGAAGAAAATTGCCGAGCTTGTAGCTGCAGGCAAGATTACTCCCTATATTCAGCCAGCAGAGTATCCCGGTGGAATGAAAGCCCTGGGCAAGGCCATCTCCGAAGAGCTCCAGTTCCCAGAGGTGGCAAAGAAGTATAATGCCACTGCCAAGGTGAAGCTTTTTTTCATCGTCGACGAGCAGGGTAATCTGTCAGACATCACCGTGAAGGAATATCAGGGTCAGCCTCTCTCAGGTGCAGCCTTCTCTAAACTGAGTCCTTCCGAGCAGAAAGACGCTGAGGTTCAGGTGAAGACCGTGCTTTCTGTGGAAGCCATCCGTACCATAACAGCCATTGGCAGTCGCATCAAGTGGAATCCTGGTTCGGAGCGCGGCAAGGCGATGAGTACCAAGTTCTCTCAGACCATCAATTTCAAGCGCTGATTACATTCTTAAATCGTACTAAGTTGTTTTTTAGCGCTGCTAAAGCATAAAAAACTGAAAAAATATTTGGAGATTTCAAATAATCGTCCTATCTTTGCATCCCAATAGTTACAAGTGAGTGGCTATTGGGATGTTTGTATCTTCCCATCATGAAAGAAGCAAGCAGATTCGGGGTTGACTGGATTTGACGGCGAGATGAGATGGTACGTAAGCACGCGGAGGCTCGTTGGCTACCTCCTAAATCTTAGTGAACAAAAAATTAATTGGCGAAAATAACTACGCTCTCGCTGCCTAATCGAAGTACAGTAGATTGGCTTTATTCCGTCACAAGGTGATGGAACGGGACATCGCTCAACGGATGTGGTTCCGAATCTTGTTGGTCAAGCGGTGCAGGTAAATCGGAAATAGCTCTTGCAGGCCTCGTTGCAAGTGTGAAATTTTAGAGGATAAGGGCATGGTTGGTGGTCCAGGTCTTGCCATGTCACGAAAACCAAAGGCTGGAATAAGCGTGTAGAAAGCGTATGGTTTCCTTGTGCGGACGAGGGTTCGAATCCCTCCAGCTCCACTCCTTATACAATAAAAGCTGCTGATTCATATCAGCAGCTTTTTTGTTTCTTATTCTCAGGCAGGGCTGTTGATGGGGGACTAAAAGACTTCTTTGTGACATCAAATCATCCTTTAATCTGTTAAAGTAGTGAAATTTTGAACAGAAAATGGAATAAAAGTTCATTTTCTGTTCAAAAAATAACTACCTTTGTAGCATGATAACAGAATTAGAACATTTTGGAAATATACCTGTCAGCACTTCTGCTGTTGCATCCCTGTTTCCTGATTTGAAGGCAGGTAATAATAAGGTGTGTAATCTTGAAGCTGATGGAAAAATCATCAGACTCAAGAATGGACTTTATGTGGTAGATCCAAAGGTTTCGCATGTGGCACTTTCTACAGAACTGATAGCCAATCATCTTTATTCCCCTTCGTATATCTCGATGCAAACGGCTTTACGGTATTATGGTCTTATTCCTGAAGCAGTCTACACCATACAGTCAATGACATTGAAACACTCACGGAATTTTGACACCCCTGTAGGACGATTTGTTTACAAAACAATTGCGCGTGAGGCATTTCCGGTAGGTGTAAAGAGCGTCAATGAGCATGGATTTGCATTTGTTATGGCAACACCCGAAAAAGCAATATGTGATTTGATAGCCAATTCGCCCAAGGTTAATCTTAGGTACCTAAAAGATGTAGAGGTTTATTTTGAGGAAGATATACGTATGGAGATGGAAGATTTTTTGAATATGGATGTGAGCGTCTTTGAGCGATACGCTCAAGTTGGGAAAAAGGCAAAGTCTATAGAAACTCTAATAAAATATCTGAAGAAATGAAAACTAATGATTTGTACAACCAGATGTTGTCGGCTTATGAGTTGGCAACAGAACAGCAGCGAAGAAATGCTGTTTTTGAAATAAATCAGCAGATTATTCTGGCTGGTCTCTATAGCGGAGGCTTTTTTAACGAAGCTGCTTTCTATGGAGGAACATGTCTTCGTATTTTTCATGGTCTGCAGAGATTCTCTGAAGATATGGCCTTTCGTACGCAATCCTAAGGAGTTGGATATTTGGTCAAATGACTATTTCTTACAGCTTGCTAAGATGATACAGTTTGGATAAACGAAAAAAGAGGAGATAAGTGTCTCCTCTTTTTGTTTCTTATTCTCTGGCAGGGCTGTTGATGGGCATCAAATAGTCCTGTCTGTATTATTATTTGATAACCACCTTCTTGTTGTTGATGATGTAGATGCCATTGCTCAGGTGCAGCTCGCTCATTGAAGAGGCGGTTGCAATCTGGTTGCCTTGCAGGCTGTAAACCTTTACACCCTTGTTGCCGAATGATGTTGTGATGTTCTCAATACCAGCCAACTCACCATCTGTGTAGCCTAAAGAGAGAGTCTTTGCTTCATAACCTTCTGGCAACTCCAAGTAGGCACGGAAAGCATTGGTAGTAGCTTCAGCATCGCCTTTCTTGAAGGTGCAGTCGGCTGCAAGGTTATATTTGCCTTCTACGTTGCCAGGAGTATAGGTTCCTACGAATGTAGAGCCAAGGCCATTGTTTGTGTTGACCACACCCTTGTCAGTGAAGGTGAACTCGGTGACAGCCTCGTTGTAGTTGGCGACGAATGGAACATTGGCTTCAACATGATCTGCTTTCTCGAAAGTAACGACCGAGTTGTTATCTTCTTTGTCTACGATTTCCTTATAGGTAGCGATGCTTGCAGCCTTCATGTCATCCTTGCTTACCCAGAAAGGCAGACACATGGTGTTGTAGCCAGCATTTACAGAGCGTTTCAAGATTACATTTGCTGCCTGGAAATCTTCATTGACCATGAAAGACTTGGTGTCATCGAGTACGAGATTGGCGCATGTTCCGTCTTTCACTACGTTGTCAGCCTCGTAAGCCTCATCTGCATACACGAGAATATTGCTGTTGTCGCCTCGCATAGCGTTAATATCAGCATCCTTTACGATGCAGCCTCGCATGTCAATATTGGCAGGCTTGCCGGACAGTTTTGTAGCCAAAGCGGTAAAGTCGTTGTATTCAACCTTTTGCCATTCGCCGTCAGCATTCTGGCATTCACCCTTCATCCAGGCGCCCTCCAGCTTGATAACTCCATCAAGCGAGTTGGCTTCTATCTCTGAGAGCAGCTTGCCGTTTACCTTGGTGGCTGGTTCTATCTGGATATTGTCGATATAAACTTCCTGTTCTCCCTCCACGTTACCAGTCTGGGCTGTGATGGTCATGATGCCAGGATTGTCGAAGTTGCCATTGGTGACATAGTCGAATACGACTTTTTGCCATTTTCCTGCCTCACTGTAATAAGACGCTACTTTCTTCCAGTAACCGTCAGAGCCGTCGGTAGGGTCTGAGAGTTCTATCTGTATGTTTTCTGCCTGCGACTTCTTGATCATCAGAGATACGCGGGTGCTACCCTGTAAAGAGGGAGTCATCCTCTCACGGAAAGGCAGTTTCACAATCTTCTTGTCGTTGGTCATTACAAACTTCAGACATTTCTCAGAAGTGTTGATGCCGTCCGTCTCTGGGTTAGCTACCACTTCGGGATCACCATCGCCCCAGAAGCCAATAGCATATTTACCCAATTCCTTGTCCTCACCATTCCAAAGAGTGGTTTGTGCGAATGTTGCTGCTGATGCCATGATGGCAACACAAAGAGTAAATACTTTTTTCATTTTTGAATCTTTTAGTTTAACAATGTTCAGGTTTATTATTATGAGAGGAGGAATATTGGTTTTTAGCTTCCCTCTAACTCTCAGCTTTTAGTTCTTTATTTACGATAATGCAAATGTACGATAATAAAGCACAGTTCAACACAAAAAATCGTTCTCTCTTTAAAAGATATGTTTCATGCAATCATTTCATCCTATTTTGAAATGATATTTACTTAACTTTCTTGCAGTGTAAGTTGAGGGCGTTATGAGTCCTGTTACGCTTATGACGCACCCTCACCTTCTGTCGTTATTGTTAAGTCTCAATAAAGGGCTTTCATCGTATCTGCCCATGGCTTTGGGCAACTTTGCCCATAACTATGGGCAAAGTTGTTCATAGTTATGGGTAAACTTGCCCTGTCGTAGTGGGCAAGTTGTATAGTTGTACGTCATCACTCATCATTGTGGTTTAACGATTTTAGTTGACCACTTTTAGTTTTATTTGTAAGATGAGTTGACTCGGTTAAAACTTATTTATAATTCACGTTGACTTTCCTGAAACTTAGTCATATTTTTA
>CAVACC010000103.1:0-9536 GCA_963587495.1 Clostridia bacterium
TAAAAATATGACTAAGTTTCAGGAAAGTCAACGTGAATTATAAATAAGTTTTAACCGAGTCAACTCATCTTACAAATAAAACTAAAAGTGGTCAACTAAAATCGTTAAACCACATGCCCAAACTTTATCCAAGCCTTTGGGCACTTTTACCCAAAGGCCTGGGCAAGTTTCCTCACAGGCATGAGCAACTTTGCTCATCGTTATGGGCAAAAATGCTCATCGTTATGGGCTGAAAAGCTCATCGTTATGGCTAAAAATGCTCACCGTTATGGCTAAAAATGCTCAACGTTAAGTCTATTTGCCCGATAAGGTTTCGAGATTTCCATGAATGCTGTGGCATTTGCACGATGATGTGCATCCTGGTTTTCTTCAGAAATTAGTAATCGAGCTCCTCTGTATAACGGTCGAACACCATGTTTTCGTATCCTTGATCTTTACACCACTGCAAGATGTATTGTTGCTGTTCTGGAATGATACGAGTCTGCCCCAGTTTGTAGCGATAATACGAAGTTCGGCTTCCGAAATAGGAAATCATACTGCTTTTGAACACTTTCACATCCTTCTTTTTCAGTTCGTCGAGCATTTTTTCCAGACCGTATGCCATCTTGACAAGATGTATTTGCATGAAGTGTTCGCACTTGCCATTTTTGTATGCGTCAGGAAAAACGGCATAACCATCCGTCTTGTCAGCATTCTTGTAGACGACAGATAATTGACGGGCACATTCATTGGCAAGAGGACATTGTTCATTGAAACAATATTTCCAGGAGAATCCCTCATCGCCTTTTGCGAAAAGTAGTCTTACTAAATCAGCTTGTGTCATATTGTTGTTGATTATAAGTTAAAAGGTTTCGGTTTCAAATGGGTCTTTTTACTTCATTATGGAATCGGCAAGACTTTTTCTTGCTTCTGCAAAGTTAGCAAAAAAATAGGATAACATGCCACCTTTATCTCATTTTTTTGTTTTTTCTTCTTGTTTTTGGTATTTTTCTCCATTAAAAGCCACAGGGGGGGGGAACGTGGTAACAGTATGGCATTTTGTGACAACAACACCAAGCGTATTGCCACGCACAGGCCACTGTCATTCGAACTATTACACTCAATGTGGCAATTGTGGCAATAAGATGGTGCTTAAAACAAATCATCAAGCACCACTTCGTTCTGGGCAATGCCCGAATACATGTTGCGCTGAAGACCATAACTGCTGATAAACGTCAGCTGTATGGACTTCCGAGTTTTCGTTTCTTCCATAAAACGGGCAATTTTGTTTCTCAAAATCTTATCATAATCCTTATTGATGGCAAATTCTCCTTCCGAGAATTTCATTTCGCATAGATTGATGGTGTTGTCGCCACGCTCTATCACCATATCTATCTGAGCGGCCCGCTCATCAGCCTCCCCACTACTCTTGCTCCGCCATGAATATAAATTGGTGGATACACCAGCAATACCCAACCGCTGCTTGACCTGAGAGATATGATTCATCGCCAATATCTCGAATGAAACTCCTGCCCAGGCATAGAAACGGGGCGTGCGCTGCAACTTGCTCCAATACAGAAGATTCCGGAACGAGCTTTCTCGCAGGAAACGAAAATAAAACAAGGTGAAGATAAAGTCCACCATGATTATTGATGAGTTTGTCCATCATCCAGGAAGTGGCAGAGCCGCAGACTATCAGAACGATGTCGCGACGTGCCGAAGCCCATCCATTCCAGAAGTGCTCCAAGGCAGAGATAAAGTCGGAGCCCACAGTATCCATCCAAGGCAGTTCGTCGAGAAAAACCACCTTGGTTCTACTTGGGACAGAGAATCGAGATAAGAAATCAGCAAGAAAAAGCAATTATTGGCTACATCTTACACAGTTTTAAGCCAATAATACATATTTTTAAACATTATTGGCTAAATTCCACGTTCCTTTCAGCCAATAATACATATTTTTCTGAAAGAGGTGTGGCAAATAACAAAAAGTCGTCCAAGCCCAAAATGAAGGATGGTGAAAGGTTTTATGCGTATCCAATGCATAAAAATGGGGCAAGAGCATATCCTACTATCATCGGCACCAAGTGACCAAACAAAAAGAAGCCACTACGGAGCAGAACCTCGAAGAAGACAGTGCTAACCATAGTGGCAACAAAGTTATGGATATCAACTTTCACATGTCCCATCAGAACAGCTGCGTCTTGATGCCTAATGACAAGCCGAAGACATCCCAGAAACCGGCAGAACCATTGCGATAGAAGCGCATGAAATAAATATCGTTGGTGCTCAGCTCGTAGAAGAAGGTGACACTCTTCACAAACTTGCGGCGGTTCTCGGGCACATCTACCGTGAAACGCTCTCCCACAAAGATGTTGGGGCGGATGCGTGTGGAGAAAGGATAATAGCCACTGCCATACTTTGACGGCTGCTTCGTCCAGAAATCTGAGCCAAAGACGGTGTTGAAATACAAGCCACACTCCAAAGGCTCGAAGGCCCAGCCATGACCCATCGGCACCGACCAGGGAATGTAGTTCTGCTTCAGCGTCATCGTCATCTTGGCACTGTTGGAGTCATATTTAGGAATGAAACCGAAGAGCAACTGCGTCTCCCACTGGCGATGCTTGCCATAATCCCAGCCCACTCCAAAGGAGAACAGTCCCATGTTGCCACAAGTCTGCAGGATGGTTTGCGTTGGGATGAGTGCTCCCCAGTAGCGGCGATAACGGTGAATGCGGTTGTCGTAGCGGTTATGCTTCACCACCGTGTCACAGGCTGCCAACGCTGTATCTGCCACGGCGTTCTGTTGCGCCTGAACACATATAGGCATCAAGAACAAAAGAAGAAATATCCTAAAAATCAATAATCTCATAGCTGTAATCGTCGGGAGTAATGGTAAATATATAATACTTTCGTTCCTTGGCACTCGCTGTCATATAGAAGATAGTACCGTCATCATAGAGGTCCTGTATGCGGATGTGATGGCCATGACCGTCGAGACAGAACATCAGCTGGGGCAGCTTGTGGATGTAGTCATTGAAGGGTTCTGCCACGTTATTGTTGAACTGCTCGGTGAAAGGAGGAGCATGCATACAAACGACTGAGCGGTCGAACTCATCTGCCCGATTGGTCCACTCGGCCTTGATAAAGTCGAAATTGGGAACTGGTTGCGAATAATCGTACTCGATGGCGTTGGTATTGAGGCACACAAACTTCACTCTGCCTGCGATAAAAGCAAAGTCGGGATTGCCAAAAGTCACCTGGTAAGCCTTTGTACCTGTACCGAGACAGTCGTGATTGCCCAAGAGTACCACAAAGGGTTTGTTGAGTTTCTTGAGCCGGTCGCGAGTCCAGAGAAATTCCTGTGTGCCACCAAAGTCGGTCATGTCGCCACCATGAATCACAAAGTCGATATCTGCCCTGCGGTTGATGTCGCTCACCTCGTCACTCAGGTCATTGAGCCACTGGTGTGAGTCGCTGATAAAGGCGAACCGAAAGGTGGTTTTGTCCTTCGTCGCCTCCTCTATCTTCACTATCTGCTTGGCGTTGACATTCTTCTCACCCTTGATATTCACATCATAGGGATGCACGTCGAACACCTTGTCACAACTGACGAGCGACAGCCCCAACAGGCCAACCATCGCCCAGATAAATCTCATCTTTCTTTTTTTCATACGGCTGCAAAGATAATCAAAAAACCTGAATTACGAAATAGTTTTGCATTCGAAAAGAAATCAAAGAGTACATATATTTCATATTTCGTGACGTTTAGAACAGTCGCTCACCAGATTATGCCCCTTAAAAAATGATAAGCCCTGAGAGAGAGAAAAAAACGGGACTCTTGGGGGACGCACAAACAACTGAAGTTTCGCAAGTTTTTGCCCCACACGCCCTGAAGGGGCAGAAGCTCTTAGCCCAGGGCAGCGCCCTGGGTATAATGGCAATCAGCAATGCGCCCTGTAAGGGCAAAAGCTTTATAAATTGTTAGGAGTTTTAAAGCTTTTGCCCTTACAGGGCGACAGGTTACCGCCCCAAACAACCCAGGGCGCTGCCCTGGGCTAAGAGCTTCTGCCCTTTCAGGGCGTGCTGCTTATATCCTTTGCCCTGGGCTAAGAGCTTTTGGGCCTTCAGGGCGTGCTGCTTATATCCTTTGCCCAGGGCTAAGAGCTTTTGGACCTTCAGGGCGTGCTGCTTATATCCTTTGCCCAGGGCTAAGAGCTTTTGGGCCTTCAGCCCTTATTGCGAAACTTGAGCAAACAGAATGTTCGCTGGGCTCCTCAGGAAGCTATCCCTCCCAAATCTCATAGGAGAACGGAAAGGCAAGGGCATCCGCCTGCACCTGAGAAGCATCCGCTTGCACCTGAGAAGCATCCGCATTCCATACTGCCGAAGCGCAGCCCACCTTCAAGAAATGAACCCGGGCAGAGAGCGCCTTGCGGAACACACGATAACTCTTGAGACTACGGTCGGCATCGACTTGCTGGATGAAGAAAACATATCTGTTGAGAGGATGGGCAGCCATGACGGAAGCGATGCGTGTAGCCAACTTCTCGGCTGACTGGGGACCGATTTTCGCAAAGATGTACGAGAAATGGAAGAAGATGACCGTAGGAACGCTGGACAAAGCATTCCAATAATCATCATTCAACTCCTCAAAATGGCTCAGCTTGTGATAAACCACCCGGTCGGCGTAAGCGGCATGAAGCATTCGCTCGCCCATCTGATGCATACTCTCTGAGATGTCGACTGCCTGGTACTCCAAACATCCTATTCTGTCGCCGAAAACCTGCATGAAAGCCAGGGCATTGGTGGCTGGTCCGCAACCCAAATGCACCGAAATGGTGCGCAGGGAGGTGGAGGCGAGCCTCTCCTCCACCCACTCCCGAACCGAGCCGTACATCAGCTTGGCGCAGGCATAGTGGGCAGGCATCATGTTGTGACAATACACAAGCACCTGATCGTCGGGCGTGAAAGTGCGCATCCGGTTTCTGCCCGAGGCATCCTTGAGGTCGGTCTGAATGATTTTGGATTGCACGAAATGGCTCCTTCCATAGTCGATGAGCGCCTGGTTGGTGGCAAACTCGTTGCCCATAACATACTTTGGCCAACGGGTCATCGCATCGCCCCTGACGGGCTCTTCGACGAGCTGACGGAACACTCGGTCAAAGGTTTCATCAGATGATAATTCCTTGAACGAACCGACAGAATCAGCCGAACCGACAGAATCAGCAGAACCGAAAGAACCAGCCGAGTCGAGAGAATCAACCGAACCGACAACAAAGCTTCCGCTCACATAGTCATCGGGCGAGATGTCGAAAAAGCTCTGCCTGTTACGGGCGAACTCCATGAGCTTGAAGAAGATGACGTTCTCGCGCAGGAGCCTGGCGTTGCCGATCATGATGAGATGTTTCATGGCTCGGGTCATCGCCACGTTGAGCTTGCGGTCGATGATTTCGCCCGACGCACGGTCCACATACTGATTGCCGGTGAGGAATCCCAACTGATAATATTTCCTGATGGTGAAGCCGTAGATGATGTTCTCGCACTGGCTTCCCTGATAGCGCTCCACGGTGTCGATCATGATGCCGTGGAGCGGTTCGATGTGGTAGCTGTCTATCTCGTTGCGGATGGTGGAAATCTGATTGCGATAAGGCACGATGACGCCCACCGTGCGGTCCATGTCGAAGCCCTCGGGATTCATGAGGTAGATGCGGTGCACCGTGGCGGCTATCATCCTTGCCTCGGTGAGATTTACCTTGTCGGAGGTCTCCTGCTGCCATGTGTCCTGTCCTGCCTTCTGGGGCTCGGGATAGTTGACGAAGGCGATGCGGCGGGTGGTGAGCAATGCCTCCAGCCCGTCGTGGCTCTCAGAGGTGAGCGGCGTGGACTCCTCCTGATAAGGCAGGGGCACGGGGATGAGCTTGTTCTGATAGAAGGCATAGTTGGGAAAGAGGGCTATCTCGCGGTGCATGCGTCCCTGGCGGGTGAGCATGTAGCTGTACTCGTTGTTGACACCCTCGGAGCGATAAGCCTTGATGAGGCGCTCGAAGAGCGAGAGCCGACAGTCGGTGAGGTGGATGGCACGCAGGTTGGGTTCCTGCACCATAGACTCCGACTCCTGTTGCTGCACGACGGCGGGCAACTGCTTCTCGTCGCCTATGAGCACAAACTTGCTGATGGCGTGCTCGCCCGTGCGTGCATTCTTCGCCGAGAGCAGACCAATGATCTGGGGCTCGAGTATCTGGGAAGCCTCGTCGACAATAGCCAGGTCGAAATGCTTGATCGACAGGAGGGCTATCTGACTGTTGAAGGCTGTGGTGGTGCCGCAGAACACCCGGCAACGCTCTATCATCTGCCTGATCTCACGGCCGTCGCGACACGCCTCTGAGCGCTTGCCGAGCAGGTGGGAGCGGTAAGCCTCATGACAGCCCAGCTCGCTTCCCAAGCGCACGAAATCGATGCCCTCGCCCACCAGTTTGCTGCACATCTCGTCCACAGCCCTGTTGGTGAACGAGAGCAGCAGTACCGACGTGCCTTCCTCCAAGAGGTGTTCCTTCAGCACGTTCACCATGCCGAAGGAGGTCTTGCCCGTGCCGGGAGGTCCGATGATGAGGAAGAGGTCCTGCGCCTGCTTCACGCGCAGCACCAGGTCGTTGAACTCCGTGTTGCCCTGGCAGGCATAGTCGCCCTTGAGGGTGAGCGTGGTGTCGACCCTCGGCTTGCGCTGCAACAGGAGCAAGTCCTTGCGGTCCTGCGAGGCTTCGAGGAAGAGTTGAAGACCCTGATAAAGAGAGCGGTACGACGATTCCATAAAGTCATGCTCTATCGCCCACACCTCGCCATCGAACACCTCGCCACGGGTCTGCGGATTGCGGAGCGACACCTCTACCCTCGTCTCGTGAATGTCGACGATCGACCCACGGAACACATAGTGGCGCGTGGCGTTGGGCTCGCCCTCAAGGGCAGGATTATAGGCATAGAAGAAGACGACATCGCCCTTGCGGAAGTTGGACACGTCGCTGTCCTGACCGTCGGCGAAGGCGAACTCCACCCGCTCGATGGGCATTCCCTTTTCCTGACGGAGGGGCATCATGCGCAGGTCGCAATAGATGTTGCCGGCATTGCGTCGCTCGTCGAGGGTGGAGTTCCACACCGAGGCGAATCCCGACTCCTCCTTGGTTCGGTTGCCCACCTTGGAGAGCATCTGCTCGTTCTCCACGAAGGTGAGGAAGCGGTAGTAATAGTCTTTCTCCAAGGGTGTGGACGTGCGCACCCGGTCGAGCAACGCCTGCAGCTGCGGCCGCTTGTAGCGTTCCCACAACATGCCGCTCTCGCCTGGGCAAACGTGCTCGGGGGTGAGCGACTCCAGGATGCGGAATCCGCCACGCGTGAGGAGCAGTTCGAGCCATGCCAACTGGTTGCGCAGCCTGAGCGCCTTGAAGAGCAGGTCGGGCGCCGAGGCGATGTCGAGCAGACTGTTGGCGTACTTCGAATAGAGCATGTAGGAATGGAAGTCCTTGTAGGCCACGCCGTAGTTGTATCTGAAGATGGCGCGATAGAGCAGCGCCTGCACGTAGTGGTCGGGGCGAATGCGGGGTGTCTCGGGGCTCGACTTGTAGGACGCCTTGCCCGATTTCTGCTCCACCATGAGCGTGAGGTCTTTCTGTATGAAGTCCATACGTGCCTGCAGCCCGAGTGTCGGCGAGAAGAAGGAAGGCTCCAGGATGGTGTTCTTGCCGTCGCGCCTGAAGGCTACCGACGAGGCCTCTGCCAGGGCTCCCTGCACGGCACGGCGTATGTGCTGGCGCTGCAGTTCGGCATCGGCGCGGAAGTGGTCTGAGAGGGGTGTCACGGCGAGGCTCACGGCATTGCGGGCGCAGAAGTCTGCCATGCTCTTCTCGTAGGGTCGGTCTACGTGGTAAACCTCCTCGTCGAGCAGCTGTCCGGCAAAGTTACCCAGCATGATGGCCTCGTTGCTGAAGGCTGGCGCCAGCTTCCTGAGCATGTAGGCGTAGGGGGTGGCGGTCTCCTGCTCGGAGAAGCATCCTGCCAGGGAGGTGACGTCTATCAGATAGTCGGGGTTGTAGATGATGATGGCGGGATAGATGATGCCTGCCTCCTCACGGGGCTGGATGAGGTTGAGCTGTTCGCCCTTGAGCAGGATGTCGGCCAGATAGGCTCGGTCGCCCAGCGCATACGGGTTGTCGGCCTTGCGATAGTAGATGCGGCACGCCTCGCCCGTCTCACAGTCGGTGGCAGTGATGAGGGTGTCGTCCCAGGTGTCGATGATGACCCGCATCTCGCTGCCCTTGCGGTAGAGCGGACGGTAATAGGAAGCCACGACATAGGGGAAGCGCTGGTCGAGAGCGGCGGGAACAGGACTGCCGTAAACGAGGGCGATAAACTTGCACAGAGCGGCTGTGTCGTGGTCGACTGACTGGCGCAGCTCCTCATCGGTCAGAATGGATTCGGGGGCGTTCTGTGGGTTTCGTGGGGCATTCTGCAGACGGCGCAGGCGGATGCGGAAGGCGTTGACCGAAGCCGAGAGAGAGGTATCGCGCATCTGGTCGCGGTTCTCGGTGAGCAGATAGTCCACCTTGGCGAAGAAGCCGGCAAACTTGGTCTTCGACTGCTGCAACTTTCCCTCCACGGCCTGATGGAAGACCTCGCTGAGCAGACGGTAGCGCAGACGGATATCGATGTCGGCGGGTATCTGGTCGATCTGTTCGAAGAGGTCGGTCGCCACACTCTCCACGTGCAGCCCTGCCTGGCTCTCTCCTGCCGTCTGCACATCGTAGGCCTCTATCCTGAGTCGTCGGGGAATGGTGAGCATCTGCTCAGCGGTAAAGATCTCTGCGCCCTGACTTCTGCTGCCGAGGGTTGCGCCCTGGCATCGGCTGCCGAGGACAGCACCCAAGTGGCGGTTGTCGCACACGGAGAGCCACTTCCCTACACTCTCCGAGAGCCCTGTGGCGTCGATCTCCGCATCACGGCTGAACACGACCACCACTCCCACTTCGAGACGCTCACAGCCGAGATATTTGCGCAGTCCTGCGGCGGTTCGGCTTCGGTTGAGCCGTGCCTGTGCGAAGGGACTTTTGCCGTAGGCTCCACCCGCTATCGTCCTGCCGTCGCTGGTCCAGGGACCGTTCTCGCCTGCCACGATGCTGCCTCCCCAGTTCTTGAACTCTATCACCACCACCGCGTGCTGGGTGAAGAGCAGCGCATCGAGCTCCATGCCCTCGATGTTGTAGTTGCCCACGAGCACGTATTCCTCTCCTGTCTGCGTCGCCAGCTCGCCCAGGATTCGGCATAGTGCATCAAACTGCCTGATTTCGGCTGCATGCTCGTACTCTGAAATCTTGTATATTCTCACCCCCATCTGTCGTTTTTTTATTTTGCTCACAAAGTTACAAACTATTTTCGACACCACCAAATTTTTGCCTGCGCAAACAGGCGAAAATGGACAGAAGTGCAAAAAGCGCTGACGCTGACACTGACAGTCCAATTTTCCGCAACTCCCCTTTGAGGGAAAAAGGGTGAAAGAGAAAGTTTATATT
>CAVACC010000104.1:0-9403 GCA_963587495.1 Clostridia bacterium
GATCGCCCATCTTCTCTGGCTGGCGAGCCATAGCGTCCATAGCCTGGCCACCAATACGACCAATACCAATACCTGCGCCAATTGCGGCCAAACTTGCGCCGATTGCGGCACCTAACTTTGCGAGAGCATCTGCTGCTAATAAAAGTGATAACATAATCTTAAAATTTAAGTTATTAATATTTTCTTGTTAATTGTCTTTGCTATTTAGTTCCGTAATGTTAGTTTTCTAAACCGCATATTACTTCACTACCTCTGGCTCAGCCTCATGATGCTGCACATGAGCCAGCGAGATGAATACTGCACTCAGCATGGTGAACACCAACGCCTGAATGTAGCTTACCAATAATTCGAGGAGCATCATGAAGACACTCATCGCTACACTTACGATTGTCATACCCGTACCTGCCATATAGTTGACGATCATATCTTCACTGATGTTGAACATAATGAAAATAATAGCCGCAAACGCAAGAGCGATAGCGTGACCTGCCATCATATTGGCGAAGAGTCGGATAATCAGAGCCAACGGTTTCGTAAAGATTCCGAAAAGCTCGATGAATGGCATCAATGGAACAGGCACCTTCAACCATGTTGGAACCTCAGGCCAGAAGATTTCCTTCCAGTACTCCTTGGTACCAGTGAAGTTGGTAATCAGGAATGTCGTCACACCGAAGAATGCGGTACAGGCGATATTACCTGTCAGGTTACCACCTCCTGGAGGGAAGGGTACGATACCCATGAGGTTGGCCACAAAGATGAAGAAGAAGCAAGTAAGCAACCAGGGTGCGTACTTGGGCGCCTCCTTACCGAGGGTAGCCTTGATCACATCGTCGTAAACCGACATGATAAACATGTGCATCAATCCCACAAATCCCTTAGGTGCAGGATCGTCAACCTTGTGCTTCTTGCACCAGCGAGCTGGTATCAGTACACACAGCAACAAGACGATTGCATCGATGAAGAGCACGCAGACGGTCTTCGTGATGGAGATATCGAAAGGACGAACCTCCTGACCTCCAACATTCTCTACAATCTTGTTGGGATTCGTCTGTGCGTCACCGTTTTTTATTACGAGATTAAATGGTCCGGGACGGTCGCCGTTAGCATCTCTCTCTTCAGAGAACTCACTACTGCAGAACACGTGCCAGCCCGTTGAACTCTTTACGATGACAGGCAGATGAATCACTACGGGATGACCTCCCACCTCAGTGATATGCCATTCATAAGAATCCTTGATATGACCCCACAATATCTCTTTCACGTCGATGTTTTCCTTGGCCGATACCTGCAGAGGTGCCAGCGTGAAGAGCAGCATCGCCATCAAGAGGAATTGCTTGAGATGTTTCATATTCTTTAATTCTTACTTTGTTTATTAATCTTGTTTGTTTCCGAGCCGCTTAAGAGAGTCGGCTCTTTTTCTCTACCCGTGCAAAGTAGATACAGTCGAACACGAGAAGTACGACATAGAAAAGGGCAAAGATTGCGGTAAAGCCTAAGATGTCCTGCTTGTCGCAGGTAAGCACATAGACGAGAAACACCAATGTACCTGCCACCATCTTGATGACCAAAGCTGCCAAATAGAACTTGGCGAGATTGGCTGGCGAAGACTTCGCAACAGCCTTCCATGCTTCACCATAAGCTGTACTTGCAACGAGTGAGAATATTGCACTCACTACCAAAGGTTTAACCACCTGAGCAAGGATATCATCGCATTGAGCCGACACCCTGCAGGCGAAGAGGATGGCAAGTGCCAACGCTGCTGTAAGCCACAGAGAAATCTGCTTGTATTTGATATTAGCTTGCTTGATGCATTGCAAGCGCATCTTTTCGTCTTTTTCCATTCCTAATCGAGAATTATTAATGCTTTATTACTAATTCTTAATTTTAAAATTATACTTCCACACAAAGGCTTACTTCGTTTTTCTTGCATTCTACGAATCCGCCGTTGATGTTCATTATCTGTTTTCCTTCCTTGGTAGTGTATTCCACCTTTCCCACTTCTAACGAAGAGATGATAGGCGCATGGTCATTAAGAATCTCGAATGAGCCGAGAGTTCCTGGAACCAACACGCTTTCTACCTCACCTTGGAAGACTACCTTTTCCGGAGAAACTATCTTTAGCTGTAACATAATCCTTGTTTTTTAATGTTAAGTGTTAAGTGTTAAGTGTTAAATGATTCGTGTCTAAATCTCTAACGACCAAGCATTTGGATTCTTCACTCTTCACTTTTCACTCTTCACTCTCCAGGATTATCCTTGTGCTGCTGCGAGCAACTGTTTAGCCTTCTCCTTGGCATCCTCGATAGTACCGACGTTGAGGAAAGCCTGCTCTGGCAGGTCGTCCACCTCGCCGTCGAGGATGGCATTGAAGCCCTTGATAGTCTCTTCGATTGGAACCATCACACCCTTCAGACCGGTGAACTGCTCGGCAACGGTGAATGGCTGACTCAGGAAGCGCTGTACTCGGCGAGCACGGTTCACTGTCAGCTTATCCTCATCCGAGAGCTCATCCATACCAAGGATGGCAATGATGTCCTGCAACTCGTTGTAACGCTGCAATAACTGTTTTACTCGCTGAGCACAATCATAATGTGCTTTGCCCACAATCAGCGGGTCGAGAATACGAGAGGTAGAACCCAGTGGGTCTACGGCAGGATAGATACCCAGAGAAGCTATCTTACGAGAAAGCTCTGTGGTGGCATCCAGGTGAGTAAAGGTTGTAGCAGGAGCAGGGTCAGTCAAGTCATCGGCAGGCACGTAAACAGCCTGTACTGAGGTGATAGAACCATTCTTTGTAGAAGTGATTCGCTCCTGCATAGCGCCCATCTCAGAAGCCAAAGTTGGCTGATAACCTACGGCTGAAGGCATACGACCCAACAGCGCAGAAACCTCAGAACCAGCCTGAGTGAAACGGAAGATGTTGTCGATGAAGAACATAATATCGGCAGCCTCACCGTTCTTGCCTCCATGATCACGGAACTCCTCGGCTACGGTCAAACCAGAAAGTGCCACAGAAGCACGTGCCCCAGGAGGCTCATTCATCTGGCCATACACCAAGGTGGCCTGACTCTTGGCAAGTTCTTCCTGGTCTACAAGAGAAAGATCCCACTTGCCTTCTTCCATGGCCTTGCGGAATTTCTCGCCATACTTGATAACACCAGACTCGAGCATATCTCGAATCAAGTCATTACCCTCACGGGTACGCTCACCTACACCGGCGAACACAGAGTAGCCGTTGTGTCCCTTGGCAATATTGTTTATCAACTCCATGATAAGCACCGTCTTTCCTACACCGGCACCACCAAAAAGACCAATCTTACCACCCTTCATGTAAGGCTCGAGCAAGTCGATCACCTTGATACCGGTGGCAAGCATCTCCTTGTGCGTAGAGAGCTCATCAAACTTCGGAGCCGCACGGTGGATAGGATAAGCGCCTTTCATGTCCAATTCTTTCATACCATCAATAGGCTGTCCGATGACATTCATCATACGGCCCTTGATTTGCTCTCCGGCAGGCATCAGAATTGGGTTGCCTGTAGAGACAACTTCCAATCCACGCTGCAAGCCGTCGGTGTTGTCCATGGCTACGCAACGAACTGTGTCCTCACCGATATGCTGTTGCACCTCGATGACCAGGTCACGTCCGTCTGGGCGTTTCACCTTCAGAGCTTCGTGAATCTTAGGAAGCACCTTCTCAGGATTCTCGCCCTTGGTATCGAAATAAACGTCGATAACAGGACCAATAATCTGAGAGATACGTCCGTTAATTTGTGACATAAGCTATTTATTTTTAATGTTAGTATATTTATTTTTATTCTGACTTGCTGCTATTAAGGTTCGGAACTCATACGAGAGTATGAAAGTTCAGCACAGACTCATGGCATCAAGTAGTTTGCATGCAAAAGTAACAAACATTCGCGGAAACGCCAAATTAAAGAGAAGTTTTATTCGTCTTTAAACCATTTTTAGTTCCGTTTAAACCATTTTATAAAACAGTTTTGCCTCTATATTATACATATCAAGTCGCATCGTATATGATGAACAATGTTTGCCATCTATTATGACCAAGGCTTGCCATCTATTGTGACCAAGCTTGGTCGTCTATGACAACCAGGGTTTACACCTTAATTATATATAGGAGAAACATTCCTGCTTTATAAAATGGCTGTTCTTTTATTTCCTCCACATGTGGTGTGTGGTGAGTTGAGATTAGATGCTCAACTCGTCAAGTACCTTGATCAACTTGCGGTCGAAAGGCTTGTCGGAACGGATGGCTTCTGACAGAGGAACATAAACCACCTCGTTATTTCTTACACCTACCATCACGTTTCTCTGTCCCTGCATAATGGCTTCTATAGCTCCACAGCCTGTACGGCTGGCAAGGATACGGTCGCGTGCAGAAGGGCGACCGCCACGCTGCAAATGACCCAAGATAGACACGCGCACATCGAATTCAGGGAACTCCTTGCGTACACGGTCTGCATAATAAAGCGCGCCACACTTTGGACTCTCCGATACGATAACGATACAACTCTTCTTGGATTTACGAATACCACGCTCCATAAACTGAGCCAACTGGTCGACATCGGTAGAGTCTTCAGGAATAATTGCAGCCTCCGCACCACTGGCAATCGCACTGTTCTGTGCCAGGAAGCCTGCATCACGACCCATCACCTCAACGAAGAAGATGCGCTCGTGGCTCTGAGCAGTATCACGTATACGGTCTACACACTCTACAATCGTATTCATGGTAGTATCGTAACCGATGGTATTGTCTGTACCATAAAGGTCATTGTCAATCGTTCCGGGAAGACCAATACAGCAGATATCAAAGTCGCGCGCCAGGTTCATGGCACCTGTAAGCGAACCGTTTCCACCGATGACAACAAGTGCATCGATTTCTTCTTTCTGTATAGTCTCATAAGCTTTCTGGCGACCTTCGTCAGTCATGAATTCCTTAGAACGGGCTGTCTTCAGAATAGTTCCACCCGTACCAATAATACCACTTACATTTTCTGTTGTAAAAGTCTTAATCTCGTCATTAATCAATCCGTCGTATCCACGAAAAATTCCTTTTACCGTATAGCCATTATAGATGGCCGAGCGAGTAACGGCACGAATAGCCGCATTCATACCTGGTGCATCTCCACCAGATGTCAGTACACCAATCGTTTTAATCTTTGCCATAACCAAATACCTTTATTTGTAGTACGTTATTTTATGATAATATTTAATCTTTATTGATTTCGTTCCCAAATGGACATATTCTCCTTAACTTATTTTTTTTGTCCCTCTTACTGCATCAACCATAGGAGCCCGAGGCCTATGACGCCTCCAACCAGGGCTTTCCAGCCTACATGACGGAAGAACCAACCTACATGCATGCGCTCCATCTTCATCAATGCCAAACCACTCATTGTTCCGATGCCCAGGATGTTTCCACCTGCCATCACACAGAAGGCAATGACACGCCAATACAAACCATTGCAACTATAGACGGTAGAGAGTTCGGAAACCATGCCTGTTTGCCCCATCTCGTCAGGAAGCGAGAAGAAGTTGATGGCGGTCGCGAAATTGTCGAGTACCGTACTCAACACACCTGCAGCAACTCCATGAAACCAAACAAAAGGCTGACTCTCATTAACGCCCAAGTATTTCATCAATTCATCGTATGCTCCAGTTTCCTTCACAACACCTACAGCCAACATGATGCCCATCACAAAGAGAATCATCTGAATGACACCATATTGCAACACACGAGGCGTACGGCGGTCAACCATTGCGTCCATGTTCATCAGCTTTCGATTGAAAATCTCGTTGACAATCCACAAGACCGACAACACACACAGAGCCCCCAAAAAAGGACTCAACTTGGAGATGTTATGGAAGGTCGGGATAAACCACAATCCGCCAATACCCACAAAGAGCATGAGCAGACGCTGCCAAACATTGAGTCGGGTGTCATCGCCTCGATAAGGCATGACGATCCATTCGGTGTCAACACGCTCGGGAAGACTTCTCGAAATAAGATAAGTAGGAACCAACCAAGCTGCCAGACAGGGCAGCAAAAGCGACATAGAGTAACTGGTGGCCGTTACTGCTCCACCGTTCCACAGCACCAATCCCTCAGGATTACCGATAACAGTCAGCGCACCTCCACAATTGGCAGACAGCAAGATGGCGCTGCCATAAAACATACGTTGCCTGCGACTGGGAATAATGCCATGCATAATGGTAAGCATCATGACAGTAGTGGTCAAGTTGTCAAGATTGGCAGAAATAACGAATGTCACTACGGAAAGTGTCCAAATCATACGCTTGCTGTTACGAGTGCGAAGCAACTGACGGATAAAATCGAAACAACCATTATTGTTGAGAATTTCAACAATCGTCATCGTAGCCAACAGGAACAAGACTATCTCTGCAGCTCTTCCTACATATGGCAGGAAGACAAAACGGGAAATAAAGCTCTTGACTGTTGCGCTGGATTCTGGGATGGCAGGAGTCTGACTGTGCAGATAGCTCGAAAAATCATAAGCATGCTGACTGGTTACGAAATCCATACCAAAACAAATGTACAAAACCCATCCCACCGTTCCAGCAAAAATGGCCACGGCAGCACGGTTCACCTTGGTAATATTCTCCGTCGCTATGAGGAGACATCCCAGCAACAATATGGACACGATGACTATTGTCATATAACTATGCTCTCTTTATTTAAACGCAAAATTAACAATTAATCTGAAATAACAAGCATTTAGTTGCAAAAAAAATCAATTGTTTCATGGAAAAGTAACATCTTGCAACATTTTACCCTCCATTTTGCTATGTTGAGATAGCAAAAAGTAACTTATTTATATTCAAAAAAATCGAATGACAAAAAATCGCAAACAACAAGAGATTGTTTACTTTTCCTTTCTCTTCAGCAACCTGTCAAAAACCCGAGTCTGGGTCTTCAACAAATACAAGGTCACCATGACATTGACAGCAACCCAAACAAAACAAAAAGCCCAATACAAAACTGAAGGCTACCACATAAATCCTCCCAACAAGCCTCCAGCAACAAACACAAACTGTACGGCAATAAAACCTACGCCCTTACGTGAAAGAACATAACGGTAGAGGCATCGGCTGTACACCAGCACAAACAAAGTTTCTATCAGATAAGCTCCAACTATGCCGAAACCAAGCCCCAACAGCCCCTTATAGCGATAGCCTGCAATCTCCATGACGATGAGTAACAGGACACATACAGCCTCCTGACACAAGAACTTACGCGACTGTCCTTTCGATAAAGGCAGATATTCTATCGGAATATAAACTGCTCTGAAAAGCATGCTGACAGCTGCCAACTGTGCCATACCGAGCACATCCAAGAAACGATGGTCGTAGAGAAGTGGAATCAAGACAGGCAAAGCCAAAATCATACCCGTCAATATCGGACCTATCAGCAAAACATTGATTTCCAACTGCTTGTTGACACAGTCGTTCTGTTCCACACCCATCTCCTTTACAGATGACAGACGGGGAAAATAATCAGCCTCCATCGCTGAGAACACCAAACCCGCATAGACAATAGCCAAGGTCCAGCCGGCATTAAAAAGCCCGACATCAGACAACTCGCCTATTCTATTAATGTACGCGCGTATCAAAAACTCAGCTCCCGAACTCATGAGCCCGGCAACAACAAATGCCAAACCTAACTTGACAACATGAATGCCACGGCCTAAGAACTTGACAGAAAAAGATACCCGATAAGGATAATGACGGGAGGAATAACGAAGAGAAAGCAACATCTGTGCAAGCGACTGCAACACAAGCACACCCACAATTCCCTGATCACGCCACAGATAATAAATAGGAACAGAGATGACAAGAGAAGCAAAGACTACGCATAAAGAGGAGAAAGCCAAGGCTCGCAACTGCCGTGTGGCCTTCAGCACAGCCATTTCGCCACCTGCCACTATCAGGAATGCTACAGCTGGAGCCAAAAGTATGAAATGAAGCACATGATGTCCTCTGTCAACAAAGGTAATGCTATCAAGCAAAGGACTGAAAAACAGACAGACAAACATTCCCAACAAGGCTGCAAACAAACACCATGAGCGTATAAGCTGAATGGTGGAGGAAAGTTGCTCGTTGGAAGCATCATACTGTTCTGAGATATCACGCACACCACTGGTAGGAATACCAAAATTTGTAGCCGAAACCACCATATTAATGGTTGAATTGAAAAGAGAGACAAGTCCCATACCAGTAGTTCCCAAAAGCAAGGCCGCAAACTTATTGCGCACCAAACCAATGAGAATACTCAACCCCTGTACACTGCCGAAAATGCCGGTATACTTCAGTATATGAGAGTAACTGTCGTTCTTTTCTGTCTTTTCCATTTATTATAAAACGCAATCTCCTTTCTTTTATTATCTATGACACATAGTTTTCACCCCAACGTACATCTAAAACAAGCAAAATAAAAAGATTTTCCACCAAACAACAGATCCAACACCACAATTTGTTAGTAATCGCAAGTATCTTCGTTGGCAATCGCAAGTACTTCGTTTTTGTAGTACAGCAGCACACTGACTATGACAGAACTTACCTCTGTTGGGTTCATGTAGATTTAGGAGGCATAAAGCGATAAGACTTCTGTTATCGACGTATTGTTTTTGAAACAGAATTGGCATAAGACCCTTCACCCTTCATCAATCCCTTGGAATCCCCTGTGTTTATCGGGATTTCAGAGGCTGAAGAGGACAAAATCACCCTTCATTACCCTTCATCTCCCTTCATTCTCATTGGGTAAGCGGCTCCGCATTTATACCTTGCACATTCTGTCCTGAGCAGTCATAAAAGACTAAAAACAAGCATTTATTAGAAGGAAAAAGGCTTATCCTAATGAGAATTGAGCCTCAAAGCAAGCATCATAGAAGCCTTAACGGGGTCGTAATAGAAGCCCAAGACAGGTCGTAATAGAAGCATGAGCCAAGCCCTATAAGCCAGCCAAAATCTGAAAAATGGCAAAAAGATGAAGGGTAATGAAGGGTGATGAAGGGTTAAAATTTGCCTATCAGCCTCAAAACCCCTGTGTTTATTGGCATTCTGGGCAAATAGATGAAGGGTGAAGGGTTTTTGCGTGTTCCATTTTTAAAAAAACTGATGCTATCAAAATGTCTACTTATGGCTATAACCGCAAGAAGACAGGAACACTTGCCAGGGTGAAACTCCTGCCCGAGGCATCACCATCTGCAAGTTGGCGGAAACGAGCAAGACCTATTCCTACCATTCGGGGAGTCACAGTAAATTCTTTTATTGATTGAATATCAGCGAGTTGAGTATTTTAAAGAACGTGACTGCTAACGATTTAGAAACGAGCTATATTCTTTTTCTTTCACAACTTTGCAAT
>CAVACC010000105.1:0-9291 GCA_963587495.1 Clostridia bacterium
CTTTTACTCTCTTGGATAAGGCTCGGAAAATTGGACTGTCAGTGTCAGCGTCAGCGGTTTGTCTTTTGTTTGTATGATGGAAAGTGCTTGAAGTATGGCGGTAAGTCGTAAGAAATAAATACTTACCACCATATTTTCTTGTTTTATTCAAATAAAAGTCTTATCTTTGTGCCGTCAAAAAGTGGTGTCATACCACGCAAAAGTCATAGTTGATTATAGGAGAAAAAACGTATGAAACAGTTTTTAAAATTATCAATCTTACTCTGCTTGTCGCCCCTTGCGTTCTGTGCGTGCGACAAGAATGATTGTGATGATGACAGGGGATGTGTTTACCCAAATCCATCTCAGCCATCGGAGTCTATTTACAATTATACAGGGGAAGTGGAATTTGTAGTGGATGCACCACAAATTAAAGAGAAAATAGAGCAAGACTTGACGGAAAATCCTCCTTTCGGTGGGGCTAAAAAGTATCAAATTCTTGTGAGAAAAGTTTCTTCAGCTCTTGCTGCAACGTATACATTAAATGTGCAGGACACCAAGGATGAGACTTCTTTTTACAGCTATCGTATGAGTTTGGTGGATCGTGCTGAATGGAAAGAAAATTATAAGTTGTTTCCTGTGGGCTCTGGAATTTCTGGTAGTTGGTATAAGTGGGATATAGTGCCTATTGCCACTGGGGATGGCAAGGCAATCGCAACATACGATGTGTTTATAAAGCAAGATATTCCTGCTTCCTTGGTTGGCAGTAAAATGTATTTTTGTGAGGACCTCACGGAGAAATGTCGCCAGAAGTTCCCTCAAGACGACATCCATGCCGTGGTTCGCCGTTTGGTTCTTTCGTATGTCAAGGGAGGAGATGTTGTCAAGGATTAGTGCTTGTATAACCTCTTTTTATATTATGGCAGGGATGCTTTTTACAGCATCCCTGTCATATACAGCGGCAAATAGGTGATTCCATCTTCAATTTTTAAGTCAGCCGTATGGATGACGTAAGGGGTGGATAGATAATTTCCGTATTTGGCGATACACTTCTTGAGAGAGGTCAACGTGTATCTGTTGGTTGATTTCACTTCGATAGGTGAAATGTTGTGCTTCGTGGTGATAGTGTCCTTGGCTATGAGGAAATCAATCTCCATTCTGTCCTCTGCCTCCTTGCTGTATTTGGAGAAGAAGAATAGGTTATGCCCAGCCGAGCGCAACATTTGGGCGACGATGTTCTCTATAACCATGCCACTATTGAACTCCAACTTGTCAGTGAGAAGTTTGTTGTAAAGGCTTTCTGATACGATGGCTTTCTCGTTGAAAGCATGGCTAATGAGCAGCCCTGTGTCAGACATATAACATTTGAGAGTTGTGTCGTCGGTGTTCATGCCCAAACCTATGTTTGGCTCGGTCGTATTGTAAGCCATGTTTACAATCATGGCGTCACTTAACCAAAAGAAAGCGGTTTCATAATCCCTCATTCTTGCCCCTTCGGTCAGTGCCTTCAACATAAATTTCTTCTCATGCTTTTGGAGTTGAGAAGGGATGGTATCGAAAATCTTGGTTACTTTCGATACATGGGTAGATGCATATTTCTGTATGTCATTGCGGTAGAGGGTCAGTATCTGTCGCTTCACATGGTCAACTTTGTTGAAATCTCGCGTTTCCACGAATTTTGCCACGGCTTGTGGCATACCACCGACGATAAGATATTGCCTGAAATAGTTCATTGCCTTGCGGTGCATCATTTGCCCCATCTCGTGCTTTTTCTCAAAGTTCATGCAGATAAGAGGCATGAGTGTTTCATTGCCAAGAGCCCAAAGAAACTCTTCGAAGTCCATAGGATACATGAGAATTTCATCTTCTTCGGATGGAATCATGATGTTTTCCACATTCTTCTTGATAGAGACGAGCGAACCTGTTTCGATGTAATCATACCTTCCGTCTTCTACCAAATATTTGATGGCTGTGCGTGCACGAGGGAAAAGTTGAACCTCATCAAAGATGATGATAGACTCTCGTGGATAAAGTGGGGTGTTGGTATAACTGCTTAGATACATGAAGAAAGTATCCAAGTCATCCAAATAATCTTCGAATAATGCTTTGATGTTGGAACTTACTTTGTTGAAATCCAAAAGAATGTAGCTTTTGTATTCTTTCTGGGCAAATTCTTTCACTATATAGCTCTTGCCGACACGTCGAACACCGTTGATAAGAACTGCACTTTCTCCATGCTGTTCTTCTTTCCATTTTAAGAGTTGTTCATATACTTTTCGTCTCATAATTTCACCTAACTTAGATTATTGTTCGCTCAAAAATACACCTAACTTAGATTATTATTTGTGGAAATATACACCTAACCTAGATTAATATTGCTACAAATATACACCTAACTTAGATTATCGCCAAATATTTCGGTGATTTTTAGGCAGAATTAACATCCACAAGTGTCTATTATCGTACTTTTCAAATAACCAAAAAGGATAGCTACTGTGCTGAGGCTATCCTTCTATATGTTTTTTGTGATTGTCGCTTTACTTGATGATGCGGTAGTAATCTTCCTTGCGAGGCTTCACGGTGTGAGGGTGAGCCGAAGCGTAGCCGAGGGCCAAGGCACCGATGCCCATCAGTCCCTCGGGCAGGTTCCAATCCTTCATCAACTGCTTGCCTTCCTCGCTGGCAAACATCGCGTCCTCACGGTTTATCCAGCATGAAGCAAGCCCGATGGAATGGGCGGCAAGCATCATGTTGCCAAGGATGAGGCTTCCGTCTTTCACGCTGTTCACCTCGTCGCAGGGGGCCAGGACGATGACAATGGTAGGTGCGCCATAGTAGGGGTCGCTCTCCACTCCCATCACCTCTGCGTTCATCTTGCGCAGTTGGGCGCATGTTTCCGTGTTCTGTACGGCAACGATAAATGGTTTCTGGGTGCCATGTCCTGTTGCAGCCCAAGTGCCAGCCTCCAAAACTGTCTTCAACTCCTCGTCGGTTATCTGATCAGCCTTGAACCGGCGAATGCTTCTTCTCTCTTTGATGGCTTTTAAAACTTCATTTTCCATATTGATTTGATTTTTGAAAGAACTTTCTGTTTATATATGTTTCTGTTTCTAACATTATGCGGGGCAACCGCTCAAGTCTTCTTCGTCCATATACTGACTCAGAACTCGTGCGATGCGAATCAGTCCCTGCATCAAGGTCTTGCGAGGACAGGCGATGTTGAGGCGAAGGAAACCTTGACCTGCCTTTCTGCCATACATCGTTCCGCTGTTGACGAATACCTTACCGTCGTTCATTAGTTTCTCGTAAGCTTCGTCGCTTGACAGCTCGAATGGCAGTATGTCGAGCCATACAAGGTAGGTTCCCTCCAGTCGGGTAACGCGAACCTGTGGCAACTCTGTATTGAAGAACTCTTTCACTGCCTGGTAATTTTCGTAAAGGTATTGATTGAGTTCGTCGAGCCATTCCTCTCCCTCGTTATAGGCTGCCTGGAGGGCAATCACGCCAAATGGATTGACATCGCAAACCTCGTTGATGTTGATGGCTCGGTCGATGCGGCGGCGCAATGATGCATCAGGACAAATAATGTTGGCAATCTGCAGGCCGGCGATATTGAAGGACTTTGATGGAGAATTCAATACCACGCAGTTGTCGCGGCAAGCCTCGTTGATGCTGGCAAAGGGTGTGTACTGATAGCCAGGCATGATAAGCTCGCAGTGTATTTCGTCGGCGATTACCTTTACACCATGCTTTTGGCAGATGTTGCTCATGCGTTCCAGTTCCTCTTTCTTCCATACACGTCCTGCCGGATTGTGAGGGTTGCAGAGCAGGAAGGCTGTCGTCTTCTCGTCGGCGCACTTGCGTTCGAAGTCTTCGAAGTCGATTTCGTAGGTGCAGTTGCCGACACGTTTCAACTCATTTTCTATCACTTCGCAACCGCTGTTTCTGATGCAAGAGAAGAAGCAGTTGTACACTGGGGTTTGTACCAGCACTTTCTCGCCTGGCATACAGATTGCTTTCAGACAGCAAGAGATGGCTGGCACTACGCCTGATGTGTAGAGAATCCAGTCTTTCTGTATGTTCCACTGGTGGCGACGCGAGAACCAGCTGATGATGGCCTCGTAGTAAGAGTCGGGAACAAGGGTGTAACCGAAGATGCCGTGAGCCACACGCTTCTGCAGGGCTTCGATGACGCAAGGGGCTGTCTGGAAATCCATATCCGCCACCCACATGGGTATTACGCCTTCTTCTTTCACCAAGTCCCATTTGTAGGAGTTGGTGCCACGGCGGTCTATAATTTCATCAAAATTGTATTTCATAATTCAGTTTCCTTCCTTTTTACTTTGACTTGTCAATGATTTTGCATGCTTCTTTGGGTGCTTTGGCGAATTCTGTATAGGTGATGCTTCCTATTCCGTCTGCTTCTATTCTGCCCGAGATGGGGTTCTTGATATTGGTAATAGCCCCTTTTATGTGTGCATCGATGTTGGAACAGTCCTCAAAGGCACGGTCGCATCCTGGGTCGAAGGTGCAATCCTCCAATGTCACATGGTCCATGTAGCAGAGTGGTTGCTCTCCACTGATATGACAACGCACCAACTTGATGTTCTTGCTGTGCCAGGCAAGGTATTCGCCGTTGAGTTCTGAGTCATAAACCGACACATTCTCACATTCCCAGAAACTGTCCTTGGTTGTGATATGTGCATGGTGTACCTCTACGTTGTGGCAGTATTGGAATACATATTTAGAGTCGCTTTCCAGACCGTCTACATAGATGTTCTTTGAGAACATGAAGGGGTAGGTGCCATCGTGCAACTTAACGTTTTTCAGTTTCAGGCCGTCTACCTTCCAGAATGTCTCGTCGGCATCGGTGATGTTCACGTTTTCCAGTTCGAGGTTGTTCATTTCGCGGAAGAACTTTGGACCGTCGATAGTGCAGTCCTTCATTACCATATTGTCAGAATACCAGATGGCGGAACGGCTCTCGGGTGCAAAATAGCAGTTGGTGATAAGTGATCCGTCTACATGCCACCATGGATATTTGCCATAGAACTTGGAGTTGTGGCATTCTATATTGCTGCAACACTTGATGCCCGATTCGCCATCTGTTATGGTGATTCCCTCCATGCAGATGTCGTGTGCGCCAAATAGAGGTCGTTCGCCTCCAAAAGTCTTGTTTTCTATCTTTTTCATTTCTTCTATACCTTATTATATATATGCTATTATCTGTCAGGAATGTAATTTTTCCCGTTTCGGTTGCAAAGTTACAAAAATAATGCCATAATCAGATTATCATTTTTGCGGAAAGATGTAACTTTATTGCTTATAAGTGGTGACGGTGACAGTGACAGTTGGAAAATCCGCATGTATATGCTCTGATATTCTATAAAATATATTTTGAAGAAATATTTTGCAAAACTCTTGGAAAATAGGAAATGAAAACGTATCTTTGCCTTATCAAAATTAAAAAAACAAAAATATGCCAGAGATAAGTCATTTTTATGGGATAGTTATTTATATGTATGTGAGTGAGCATAATCCGCCACATTTCCATGTGTGGTACAATGATTACAAAGCAATTGTTACCATAGAGGAAGGTATCGTCAAAGGTTCGATTCCCAGAAGAGCCTTGACCCTTGTGTATGAGTGGTTGGACTTGCACAAACGAGAGTTGATGGAGAATTGGGAACTCTTACGAGAGTTCAAGTCTCCTAATAAAATTAAACCTTTGGAATAACATGGATGATATTTTGACGATAAAGAGTGCAAGCTATGTCGGCGATTATAGTATAGTTGCTGAGTTTAGCAATGGTGAGACAAGATTGCTTGATTTTAGCGAACTTGTTACATCGGGTAGGGGTATGCTTAAAATGTTGGCAGATAAAGAGTATTTTCGTCGTTTTACCCTTGACCCATTTACGATTGATTGGAATAATGAAATCGGTTTTGAACCAGAATATCTTTATGCGATGAGCAAGCCTCTTCCGAAATATTATGCTGATAATGTTAAACATGATATGGTGGCGGAAGAAGCACATCGAGGCTAAAGGTAGATAAAATGAAAAGGCTGAATGAAAGAGAAACCTCTAATCATTCAGCCTTTATTTTATCTTATAATCTTTCTACGAGAGAAGAATTACAAGTTTGGATTCATCTCTTTCCACTCATCTACTGCAGGAACGATGCCCAACTCAACGATCTCGTCGCGCATCTTGCAGAGGTGCTCGTAAGACTTGTTCAAGGCAGCGATCTCCTCCTCAGTACCTGTAGGCTCTGTGAAGTGAACACCAGTCTTGTCGATAGTAGTAGGCATAGCCATCATTACATTCTTGAAGCCGAGCTTGTCGTGATTTACATAGCAACCTGCTGGCAAAGTGAACTTCTCACCACCCATAGCAGCCTCAATCATCTTGACAGCATTGTAGGCTGGGCTCTGGAATGAAGAACGGCCACGGAGCTTGATGATGTTGGAACCACCCTGTACTGTGTGATGCTTGATTTCCTCCCAGCGCTCAGCAGAAAGACCCATCTCTGACAATGGCTTGCCGTCTACCTTTACCTGAGAAGCAAATACTGCCATCTGCTCACCATGACCACCATAAGTATGTGCACCTGTTACCTTATCCTGCTGTACACCGAACTCGAGAGCCAAAGCCTGCTGCAAACGAGTAGAGTCGAGGGCTGCGAGAGATGTGAGCTGGTTTGGCTTCAAACCAGAGTGGATAAGTGCAGTGAGGGCTGTTACGTCAGCTGGGTTGAAGATAACAACAACGTGCTCTACGTCTGGGCAGAACTTCTTGATGTTGTCACCGAACTCAGCAGCGATCTTGCAGTTGCCCTTCAAAAGATCCTCACGGGTCATACCCTCCTTACGAGGAGCACCACCAGAAGAAATGATATATTTAGCACCAGTGAAAGCTTCCTCAGGATTTACAGTATAAGTTACGTTAACGCCAGGGAATGCACACTGCTGGATTTCGTCGAAAACACCATGAACACCTGGCTCATAGATGTCATAAAGACAAATGTTGGGAGTGAGGCCGAGCATCAAAGCACTCTGTACCATGTTAGAACCAATCATACCGCCGGCACCGACGATCAAAAGCTTGTCATTACTTAAAAATTCCATAACTACAATATATTTTAAATTGTTTATAATTTCTGTTGAAATGTTTTGACTGAACCTTTGGCGCTCTTTCTGAGTGCCTTTTTCTTTTTCGACCGCAAAATTACTAAAAAGTAATGTAAATCGTGCAATATTTTTCGCTTAAATTTGTGATTAATTCTTAAAATGTTTATCTTTGTAATCTCTATTTAGCAATTAAGGATATGGTAGACGTGATAAAACAAAGATTGGATAGTCTGAGAGAAGTAATGAAGCGTGAGAAAATGGCAGCATTTATCTTCCCCAGCACTGATGCGCATCAGAGTGAGTATGTGGCTCCTCATTGGCAGGGGCGTGAGTGGATATCGGGCTTTAATGGTTCGGCTGGTACTGCTGTGGTTACTCTTACGAAGGCTGCGTTGTGGACTGATTCGCGCTATTTCTTAGCTGCGGAACAACAGTTGAAAGGCACTGAGTTTCAACTGATGAAACAGCGGGTGGAAGGTACGCCTACTATAGCTCAGTGGTTGGCAGAGCAGTTGGCTGAGGTTGATTCTCCAGAGGTGGGACTCGACGGAATGGTCAACTCCTATCATGAGACGCAGGCGCTTATTGCTGAACTTCGTCAGGCGGGAGGTGTCACTGTGCGTACCAATTTTGATCCGTTAGACATCATTTGGAAAGATCGTCCATCTATCCCCGATTGTCCTGTTGAGATACAACCTTTGGAATATGCTGGTGAGACTTTGCAGTCGAAGCTCTCGCGTATCCGTGAGGCTCTTCGCATGCAGCATGCAGATGGTATGCTTGTGTCGGCTCTCGATGATATAGCCTGGACACTCAACCTCCGGGGCACGGATGTTCATTGTGTTCCTGTGTTTGTAAGTTATTTGCTTATCGCTTCTAATAAGGTCTCTCTTTTTGTGGACGAACGGAAACTGACACCGCAGCTGACGGCTTATCTTGCCGAGAATGGCGTCTCCCTATATAAATATAATAAGGTGGAAGATGAGTTGAGGGCTTACTCGGAATATAATATCTTGCTTGATGGTGACGAAACAAGCTATCGGTTGTGGAAGGCTGTGAAATGTAAGGAGATTGTGTCTTCGGCTTCGCCCATTCCGGTGATGAAGGCTGTAAAGAACGAAACTGAGATGATGGGTTTCCGTCGGGCTATGTTGCGGGATGGAATAGCAATGGTGAAATTCCTGCGCTGGTTGCGGCCTGCAGTAGAGAAGGGTGGACAAACTGAAATGTCTGTTGATCGCAAGTTGACCTCCCTTCGTGCAGAACAACCTCTTTTCCGTGATATTTCCTTCGATACCATTGCCGGTTATCAGGAACATGGTGCCATCGTTCATTATGAAGCCACACCGCAGACGGATGCTCAGCTTCGTCCGGAAGGATTGATACTTATTGATTCTGGCGCCCAGTATCAAGACGGAACCACAGATATAACTCGAACAATAGCTCTTGGACCTGTAAGCGGGAAGATGAAACACATCTATACGCTTGTTCTCAAAGCTCATATACAGATAGAGCTTGTTAAGTTCCCAGATGGTGCCTCGGGTACACAGCTTGATGCAGTGGGGCGCGGATGCCTTTGGCGTGAAGGCCTGAACTATTTGCATGGCACCGGTCATGGGGTGGGTTCTTACTTGAGCGTGCATGAAGGTCCTCATCAGATACGTATGGAATGGAAACCTACACCTTTGAGAGCCGGAATGACCATTACCGATGAGCCTGGTATCTATCTGGCGGATGAGTTTGGTGTGCGTATTGAGAATACCCTGCTTGTTACAAATTACCTGCAGACTGATTTTGGAAAATTCCTACAGATGGAGCCTCTTACTCTTTGTCCTATAGACACAGCTCCTATAGAAATGGAGTTGTTGACGCCAGAAGAGAAGGGTTGGCTTAATGATTATCATAGAATGGTGTTCGAAAAACTGTCACCTTGGCTCGAAGAAGATGATAAAAACTGGCTTGAGGAAGCCACAAAGCCACTAAAATGAACAATTTAGAGCAAAAAAACGTGTAAAATCTTGGTAGTTTGATAAATAAAGCGTAATTTTGCACCCGCAAATTGTGGCGCTATGCCCTTTTGGCAAAGAAACAACATAAGTTTAACATAATAAATTAAAAGCAAAACAAAATGATTATTGTACCAGTTAAAGACGGTGAGAACATCGAGAGAGCTCTCAAGA
>CAVACC010000106.1:0-9231 GCA_963587495.1 Clostridia bacterium
ACAGTTCACCATGCGTGACGCAGTAAACAACCATCTGGAGGCAAGCGGTGCAAACCGCCCCTCCATCGGTGGCACCGAAGCCATCCTTGCTCGCAGAAAAATAGCAGCCAATCAACTTGCGATTGACTGCTTATATGCTTTGTCCAAAGATGAACTATCCAAGTTAGATAGGGAGTTGGAAGATATTGTGGAAAATGTTCCAAGGCACGGATGCGTAATGAAGAGGTAGAACAACAAAGAGACCTCTCATTTTTACGCCCCTCATTTTGGGGGGCTAACATCGTATTCAATAGTTAGCTTCGTCCGTAATTGAGGTGACAGCATCTTCTGCATCGTCTATATCACCAAAACGATTTCCATAGGAGTGTATATTGTCCATCGTGCTTTCTGCGTCTGAAGCATAAGACTGAATGTTACTAAGCTTTTCTTCAAGTTCTTCAATTCTTTCATCCTTTTCGGATAATTGTTCCTGAAGTTCAGATACTTGGTTCTGTAAATCGCAAATTTTGTCACGCAAGTCCTCTTTGGACTCGCTGCAGGATGCACAAACAAGTGCTATGAATATAAGTGCTATATGTCTCATTTTGATGAAAGGTAATATTGGAGAATTATCGTCTAAGGAATTTTATAGAGTTCGATTTTACATCGTTTGACACAGTTCTTTATTCACAACCCTGTCTCTAAACAACTTCGTATTAGTAAAACATCGTGAGATATTCTGTACCAGTTCCAAATAATTGTCTCTGCCATCATTCCATTTGTGATAAAATGGTTTGACGGATATACAGTTTTCATGTTCAAAGACAGTATTGAGCAGAGTCCTGTCCGAGTTCCCACAGGAATGTCCCATAATCAGAACTTGAAACGGATTAGATGAGATAAACTCCAATAAATCGTGATAATGTCTTGTCTCCAAATACTTGATTGACTTGACATTTTTAAGCAATTCGTTGTCGTTCTTATCAAGAATATCTTGATAATTTTTATCTAACTCGTCACCATATCCGAATATGATAGTTTCAGGGCGTGTCAATCCTCCATGAATATAGTTGTGAACGACATTGCTACCACCATACAGTTGTGCTGTTTTTGTATAGTTAAAGCTTAAAAGCATGATACGTTCAGGGGCTAATTTTTCATGTTCTTCTTGAAAATACTGTTTGTCATAAGAGCGGTCAAAATCAAGTCCCATATTGTCTAATGCCCTTACTCTGCCTTCTGTCGAAAAGTCATCAGGATTAAAATAGTCCGTTATGGCCTTTTGATATTCACTTTTGTATTCGCCCTCTTTTATCGTGCTAAGATACTCAACAAGTTTCGACTGAATGAATGCTAACTGTTGGTTAAGCCCTGTGATTGTGTATTCACAACGAGGATTATTGATACTATCCTTAAGTAATTGGTAATAGTCATTCTCTATATCAACCCAACCTTTGCTTTCTATCGATTGGAGGATGGTTTCAAAGAAAGGACTATATTCAACCATAAAGATTTCTGGATGTTGTTTTATCTCTTGAATGACTTCACTTCCAGAATATCTTTCCTTCTGGTATAAATCCTTAAAGAAGTATGAATTTGAGGCTGCAAACACATTCCAACAGCTAAAATCACCGGTCTCTTTGATAACTAATTTGCAAAGGCAATCTTGCGATACATTGGTTGTATTGCCTATAAAGCCATAGACACGTTGGTCCCAATACCAGTTAATGAAATCCATATAACTGGTTCTGAGACCATGTGCCATGTCAAATCCGTTTCCTATAATAACAAGCCTGTTCATACTACAATACCATAGGTTTTATTTCGCTGAGTTCACTTGCTGATATACGTTCTGGAATACCCGGTCGTTGATAAAATTCATAAACTCGGGATTGTCCAAGTACTGACGGCAGAACTCTGTGTTCTCATTCAGCATATTTGCCACGACCATGAGCATTGACGAATTGAACTGCTGCTGTGCAGTTGCCTTGTTGCTGTTCTTGGCTGCATTGACAAAAGCTTCATCGCCCTTTATCCTATTTGGCAACTCGTCAAGCTGCTGTTTTGCAAGTTCGATGTTTTGCCAATTTATGCCGTTGAACTGTTCCAATATGTCGCTGAGTTTTGTCATTTCGGGCTCGCTCTTGCCACCTTTGCCTTTCCCCATGGGGATAGGTTCGATTTCTGCATCCGTATTCTCCAGCGCAATCTTGGCATCGCCCAACTTAGTCACCTGCATTTGGTCCAAGTCGATAGCTTCTATCAGTCCAGAAGTGAAGTCCTCATCCTTCAGTTTTGGCAGTTTGTGTACCAAAAGCATGAAGTAAGTGTTGAGTTTCTCCCATTCAAGGCTCTTGTATGAAGTGACAGCGGCAATAAATGGGTAAGTCCTGAGAAATCCCTTTATGCTGCTCTTGCAGCTTATCTGCTTGTTTTCATCCAATGCCTTGAATCTGTCTACCGCAAGGTTCACTATCGGGTCCAGCTCCTGGCGGCTTACTCCATTCCAGTATTTTTCATTCAGCGTGCCCACCTCATCGTCAGTATAGATGTTGGCTTCCTCAATGGCTGATATATAGTCGTTCAGCTTGTTGGGGTCGCTCTCTCTTGACAGAATGGTTGTCTTGTAATATTTCTGAAAAGCCGCCTTTATGGTTTCTTCATCATTGGCAAAATCAAGGACGAAGGTGTCTATCTTCTTGGGATGGCATCTGTTCAAACGCGACAGGGTCTGCACCGCCATTACATCTGTCAGCATCTTGTCCACATACATAGAATGCAAAAGGGGCTGATCATAACCAGTCTGAAACTTGTTTGCCACCACAAGAATGCGATAAGGGTCTTCCTCCATGTTGTCTTCAATGTCTTTTGAGGGGAACCCGTTGATGTCGGCTTCAGTCACTTGCTTGCCGTTGTATTCCTTTGTTCCTGAGAAAGCTACAATAGCCTTATACGGGCTTTTGCGCTCTTCCAACAGGCGGTTTATCTCATAGTAGAAGTCTATTGCTCGCAGAATGCCACTTGTAACGACCATGGCACGAGCCTCACCGCCCATCTTTCCCTTGTTTATGACCATGGTATGGAAGTGGTTGACAATGATAGCGGCTTTCTGATGGATTGTTTCAGGCTGTCTTTCCACCCACGCACGAAGTTTCTTCTGGGCCTGCTTCTTGTCAAACTCAGGGTCGTCTTCCACCGTCTTTACTATTTTATAGAAACTGGCGTATGTGGTGTAGTTTTTCAGCACATCCATGATGAAGCCTTCTTCGATGGCCTGTTTCATAGTGTACTCATGGAATGGCGTGTGCTCAATCTCGCCGTCAGATTTTGTATGTGGCGTACCAAACATTTCCAACGTCTTTGCCTTTGGGGTTGCTGTAAAGGCATAGTAGTTGGCATTCTTCACCATCTTGCGTCCTTCTATGATGGCATTGAGTTTGTCCTCCAAATCCTTGCCGTCGGTTGCGACATTGCCCGACAGTCCCATATTCATCTTGGCGGACAGAGAGCCATTCTGGCTACTGTGTGCCTCGTCTATGATGATGCCAAACCTCTTGTCCTTCAAATCTGTCCCTATTGCCTCCAGTATGTATTGGAACTTATGGACGATAGTGATGATTATCTTCTTTCCGTCTTTTAGCGCATCCTTCAGTGTGGCTGACGAGTCTGCCCATTCCACGATGTTTTTGAGCCTTTTGAAGGCATTGATGTTGTCGCGTATCTGTGAGTCGAGGTTTATTCTGTCAGTAACGACTATCACGCTATCGAGCAAAGGTGTTGTTCCGTCCAGCAGTCCCACCAGCTGATAGGCGAGCCATGTGATGCTGTTCGACTTGCCTGAGCCTGCGGAATGTTGGATGAGAAACTTCTGCCCCACACCTCCCTTGCGTGTAGCGTCAAGCATTTGGCGCACAGCATCCAGTTGGTGATAGCGTGGCCAGATGACGAGTTCCTTCTCCACATCTTTTTTCTTCCCTGTCTTCTTGTCCTTGACTCGCTTTTTCTTCTTTACGACCTGTGCATAATTCTCCAAAATGTCCGACAAAGAATGTTTGCCCAATATGTCTTCCCACAGATAGGAGGTGCGTATGCCAGTGGGATTGGCTGGATTTCCTGCACCGCCATTGACACCTTTGTTGAAAGGCAGAAACCACGATGATTTTCCGCACAACTCGGTACACATCATTATCAGATCGTCGTCAACGGCAAAGTGAACGGCACAGCGTTTCTTCATCAGCAAGAGTGCCGATGTGTCTTCCTTGGGGTTGCGGTCGTTCTGATATTGCTTGATGGCGTTTTCTATGGTCTGGTCTGTATAATGGTTCTTTAGTTCCATAGTCATGATGGGCAGACCGTTCAATGAGAGCATCACGTCAATGCTGTCGGTATTGTTTGCGCTGTAGAACAGTTGTCGGGTGACGCAGAAGATATTCTTCTCGTAATACTTCTTTGCCGTAGGGTTCAGTTCCGACGGCAAAGGATAATACATATCAAATAGTTCACTGATATATCGGAAACCTTTTCGGAGTACATCCGAAACGCCACGCTTGGTGAGCTCTGCCGAGAGGCGTGTGAAGAACTTGCGCTCCTCATTGTCATTGGCAAAGCATCCCGTGGTGACGGTCTTTTCCTTCTGTGTGGAAAGAATGAATCGCTTTACACGTTCCGTATCAACTCCGTACTGCTTCTTGTAGTCGTCAGACACGCCTTGCTCATACCCCTGCTTGTCGCGGAGGTATTCTACAAGGATTGTTTCAAGACCTTTCTCTGATATATCTGTTGGCATAATAATATTCCTTCTTATAATTCTGTTTTCAGTTCATTATACAAATCCACTGGACCGAGATGCCAGTATTTTGTGCTCTCGGTCGACAGTTTCTTATATAGCTTTGAGCGATATATGCGGTTTAGGCATTCTTGAAGCGAGAACCCATAGTCGTCGTGTAGGTATTCCACGAGCCAACTTACTTTTCCTGGCAGTAGCAGGTGGAGGTTGTTTTGGTTTATCTGGAACATATCACAATTCTATTTTTCTTGATTCTACGAAATGCAGGGCTGTCAGTGCCTTCTGCGTGTGAAAGAGGTACTGGTCTACGAGTTTGTAGGTTTTGAGTTCGCGGATTAGCGTGTCTACGCTGATGGCTCCTGACTCATACAGCCCGAACTGGAAATACACTCTGTCGTTGGCTACTGGACCATACACGATGTCGTAGTCGTGGGTAAACTCTTTTTGGGTTCTGTTTGCCATGACGAATTTTGCCCATTCCTCGGTTGGCTCGGTGAATATGAGACTCTTGAACTCTTCTAACTTCTCGGCATCGAACTCGTATATGTTGACATAGCCGTGTGTGGCTTTGTTTTCGAGCATACGTCGCTCCACCCATTCCTCGGCTTGCTTTTCTGATGTCGTGGTGTAGAAACCTTCGCCATAGTCGAGCTTGCGGTTAGGCTGGAGTATCTTGGGATGCTCTACTGTTTCCAAACTTCCGTGATATATCTTCATGCTTCTTCCTTTTTTCTGATGTCAATAAACTCGTCTATCTCTGCTATCAGCCACTGCCGCCCTTGTGTGTGGAGCGGCTCAAAGCATTTGCTTAGATAGTCTGTCACGCCATACTTGGTGAACAACTCCATCACTTCTTCGCCTGTCAACCCCTTGGCTGCTCTGTATTCTTCTATGCAGAACGCCACGAAGAAGGCGATGTCTTTCTCTTTCTTGCTCATTGCTGTGCCCTCCTTATTGTTTTGTTATACACAATTGGCCTGTAACGGCATCGCTTATCAGCCGCTGCTTGAATTCCTTCAAATAGTCTATCTCTCGCTGAAGGTCGGCCATGTACTGGTCTATCTTCTGTAGCTTCTCGTCTATATAAGAGACGATGGCTTGCTGCTCGGAGAGAGGGGGAAGCATAATACTGCTTTTCCTCAACAAATCGAAATTTATATTTTGTCCCTCACGTATTCCTGTCACACAAGTTTTCAAGAGTTCAATAAACGGGTGCGACTTGAACAAATATTTAATGTAATTCGTGTTAACCTCATCGGAAGGACTCAATACAGTATAAGCCGCACTAATTATTCCTTGATAGTGTGCATATTCTATTCCGCCTTGGAACGAGCGTAAACTGATTACAAAGTCGCCTTCTTTCACCAATTTAAGTCCTTCAAGCCCCTTATTGACAACGACAACTCTGTTCTCATACATGCTTTGTGGAATTACTCCATATTTTTGAGTAGCACATAAAACAGGCTCATTTGGATAACCCTTTTCCGAGCGTTCCTTGAACAAGAATTTTATTTTGCGAGTAGTCCAATGCTCCGGAATCTCCCCAATCCAGGGAATCCCCGAATCTTTCATTTTAACATTCGGGTTCAGTCCTTTGGTTACTACATTTGCAATCTCTGATTGCTTCAAACTGTCAAGCAGCTCTCTCTCTCTCTCTCTTGCGGAAACATATTGCTCAATTTTAAGGGTTTTATCTTTCAAATAGTCAACTATCACGTGCTGCTCGTTAAGGGGTGGATAATGCGCAGAGATGCTGAATAGGTCATCAGTGTACAAACGGTTGAAGCCAATGGCAACGCCTGTTGTCTTCTTTATAAACTCGGACACATATAATGGTGTCTTAAAAAGATATTCAAGAAACTCCATATCGGCTCTTCCTGTTCCATAGTAGACGGCATAATCAGGACTGACCAATCCATCATAAGAAGACAAGGCAAATACCCCTAAATGTGCTTTCAGTTTATTTAGTACCATATCTCCCTTATGAGTGTGTTTTGCACCGATATAACTTGTCGCTGCATTTGGAACAATATCCATCTGTGATGTTGGTATTAATCCAAATTTCTGACTCATTGACAGGGGTTCACCAATGCCATCTGCCGATTTCTCAACACGCTCTTTAAGTAGATGCTTTATCTTTATGCATCCCCAATGGCTCGGTATCTCCCCACTCCACTCCACTCCACTATCTTTATAAGCTTTATATCTTCTCATAATCCATAAGTTTTAGTGGTTATACATTCAGAATATCACCGAGCACTCCTTTCAGACGGCTCTCTATGTCAGTGATGTCGGTAGTGATGTCGGCAATGGGGCGCAGTTCCACTGGTTTGTAGAAGTATTTGGTGAACGACAACTCATAGCCCACCACCACGTCTTCAGCGTTGTAATAGGCATCGGGAGCGTAGGGCTTCACCTCATTTTCCATGAATGCGTCTATGCCACCGGGGTAAAGCAATGGCACTTGCTCTACATCGCGTAGCATGGGGTCGCACTCCACTGGGCTGTTGAGCTTTGTTGGCTTGGTGTGGCACACATCGGCACGCTCGTCTCTGCGCCCGAGATACTGACGCACGAGTTTTATCTTTGCGGCTGGCACTTTTATCTTCATCTGGTCGAGCATGATGAACATGGCGTAGTCGCCCATGGTATGTCCGCCGAGGTTCTCTTTCCATGCGTCGAGCACTCGCTGGAGCAGTGCCACATCCTCCGCCTTTTTCAGTTCGGGCAGCGTGATGTTTTCCGGGTTCTCGTACACTATGCGCAATGGGCGTTCTACGGTCACTTTGTAATAGCCAAACTCCTTGTTGGGGAAAATCTTGCTTTGCTCCGTTTCTTTGAAGTCTGTGAGCAACTTGACAATAGCCTTTCTGTCGTCTTCGGAAGTTTCGCAGTTCTTCTCGCCGAGGTTCTTGCGCAGCGGAGTGCTGATTTTTGTAGCATCAATCAGTTGCACCAATCCCTTGCGCCGTTCTTCCTTTCGGTTGGTGACAATCCAGACGTACGTACCTATGCCCGTGTTGTAGAAGTCCTTTTCGGGCATGGCAATGATGGCTTCAAGCAAGTCGTTCTCAATGATATACTTGCGCAGATTGCTTGCCCCGCTGCCAGCATCGCCAGTGAAAAGCGAAGAGCCGTTATGCACCTCCACGATACGAGTGCCAAGCGGTGTGTCGTCCTGCATTCGGCTGATGTTATTGGCAAGAAACATCATCTGGCAGTCGCTGATGTCGGGCAGGAAAGAAATTTCTTTTTCGTCTTTGTCGAGTATGGTAAAGCGCGAATCTGTAAACTTCGCTTTTTCCGTCTCTTTTAAGCCGCGCTTCTTTAAGTCCTCCTTCCAAGGAGTGCCAAACGGAGGATTGGAAATGCAGAAGTCGTAGGTTTCGCCTGCATGACCGTCTTGCGACAGTGTTGAACCGTAGGCAATATATTCGCGCTGCTGACCGCCCTCGTTATACTGGAAAGAGTGTATCTCTCCAGAAATCATAAGGTCAGCCTTGCACGTGGCGTATGTGTCAGGAGCCTGTTCCTGTCCGTAGATGCTGATGGTAATGTTCTTTCCACGCTCCGCGCCCAACTCTTTGATGCGTTCCTGGGCAATGGTCAGGATGCCGCCAGTGCCGCAAGCACCGTCATAAATGCGATAGGTGGTGTCTTGCAATTGGTCAGCAATGGGCTGGACGGCCAAGTCGGCAAGCAACTTCACATAATCTCTTGGCGTAAAGTGCTCACCAGCCTCGGTCACATTATTCTCCTCGTTAAACCGCCTCAGCAGTTCCTCAAATACAGTACCCATCGTGTGATTGTCGAGCGCAGGAAGTTTCTCGTTGCCCTCGTCGTCAAGAACAGGCTTGTTGCTGAGATTTATATGGTCCGAGGTGAATTTCTCAATGATGCTGCCCAGACGTTCTGTCTCCGTCAGATTGTCAATCACTTGGCGAAGATGCAGTTTTTCCACGATGTCAAGCACATCCTTGCTGTAACCGTTCAGATATTCGATGAAGTTCATCTTCAGTCGCTGAGCGTCTATTTCGCTCTGCAATGTCTTCATCGTAAACTTCGAGGTGTTGTAGAAAGGGTAGCCTGTCACATTATATAATATAGGAGCTTGGTTGTCAATATGATTCTTGTCCAAATTCTCCTTCATGCTAATCACCTGCTTTTTGGTAGGTTCGAGCAGAACGTCAATTCTCCTCAGAACCATCATGGGCAGAATGATTTTCTTGTATTCGCTCTTGTCAAAAGCATATACAAGTACGTCTGTCGCAATATTCCAGATAAACGAAAACAAAGAGTTATATTGTGCCTGTTCCATTATTTTTCTTGTATGTTGTCAACTAAAAGGTCTTTTATGTTTACCGATAGAAAATTCGCAATATGATAAAGCAGCTCCAAAGACGGCTGTTGCCTGTTGCAGCAATACGCATTGACGGTGCTGAAACTTTTGCCAATCTCTTTTGCCA
>CAVACC010000107.1:0-8850 GCA_963587495.1 Clostridia bacterium
ATCTCAGGATGGTTGCAACCCAACTCCTTAGCATACTCTACAGCACCCTCTGCCATGTAGCGGAGCAATGTAGGGTTAGCATACTTACGAGCACCCTTAGATACCTGAAGGATAACTGGTGACTTCAAATTTGAAGAAGCCTGGATGATAGCCTGGAGCTGCTCCAAGTTGTTGAAGTTGAAAGCAGGAACGGCCCAACCGCCCTTGATAGCTCTTGCGAACATTTCCTTAGTGTTCACAAGACCGATTTTCTTGTAATCTACTGCCATAATAGTTTTAATTTTATAAGTTTTAATGAAACATTCAATTCATTTTTTCGAAAGAAACCATCTCCAAGAGGATGGCCTCTCTTCAAACTTCGAGTGCAAAATTACCTTTTTCAAATGAAACGGCAAAATGTTGAGCTAACTTTTCACCCCTCAAACAAGTTAAAAAAGTTTATATTTTACACGAATCCTACTCTGCTTTCATTTTTGCAAAATACAGATAGCAATTTATGCGCTCTCTCCTTTTTGTACGTTCACCTTATTAATATAATACTCACGCACGGCATAAGCCAGCACAACGACAAAACCTGCCAAGGGCACCACAAAAGGCATCACCACATGGGTGCGGTCGGCAATGAGCCCCATCAGAAGGAAGCCACAGCCACCTATAGGGGTCATCATCAGAAGCGAGGAGGCGCTCTTGGTAAGATTGCCCAATCCTACAAGGGCTATCGAGAAGATGGTGGGGAACATGATAGCCTCGAAGAGATAGTTGCACAACAATGCCACCAAAGACACTTTGCCTAAACAGCACAAGACCAAGACATTGCACGCCACGCAACCCACAGCACAAACAAGGAGCATCGTGGTAGCTGCCACATGGCGCATCACCCAACTGCCCAAGAAGCGACCTACCATAAAGAAAGCTAAAGCCCCCGTCAACACCAATGAGGCTGTGCGGTCGGACATCCAGTGCATGCCGGTGACGAAGTTGATGAAATAGCTGTTGATGGAAATCTCAGCCACCTCATAACTCAGCAAGGCAAAAAGGCCAAAGACAAACATCTTGTGATGGGTGAAGAGCTTGCGGATATTGGAACCGCGCTCCTTGTCCTCTGATGTCTGCTCATGACTGATTTCGGGCAGGTTGACACGCGAGAAAACTACGGCTATGGCAAGCACCAAGACACCCAAGATGGCATAAGGCACCACCACATTGCCACCTTCCTCGGTATTATTGAAGAGAAACTGACCGATGCAGAACGTGGCGAAGATGCCACCCAATCCATTAAAAGACTGGGACAGATTGAGGCGACTTGTCGCCGTCTCCTTGCTGCCCAACTCGGTGACATAAGGATTGGCTGCCGTCTCCAAGAACACCAGTCCGCACCCGATGATGAACAGGCAAAACAGAAAGGCATAGAAACTGCCTACCGAAGCTCCGGGGATAAACAGCAGGGAACCGACACCGAAAAGCATCAGTCCGAAGACCACACCACGACGATAGCCATAGCGATTGATAAAGATGCCCGCAGGTATCGCCATGAGGAAATAACCCAAATAGGTGGTTACCTGAATCAGGGCGGAGTGAGTGATACTGATATGCAAAGCATTCTGGAAGTGCTTGTTGAGCACATCCAGAATGGCACGAGCGAAGCCCCACAAGAAAAAGAGCGACGTTACCAATACAAAAGGAACAAGATAATTTCTGTCTTTTGTTTTCTGTTGTTCTTTTGACATTATTATTTATTTTTCTTCTAAAAAACGATTATTAGTATATAACGTCAAACTGCAAAAAATATTTTATACAAAGGAGTTTTCTTTGCAACAACCTTCACCAAGCCATCATTTCTCTTCGTAATGGAAATACTGGAACACTCCTGCTCCACTCTGTGCGTTTTTACCTTCCGCCATCATTCCAAGAGTTACGCCGGTAAAGCCACCAGCCACCTCCGTGCTCATCAGACTGCAATTGACAGAGCACAACTCCTTGAAATCATTACCAGCCAAGGCATAATCAAAATAGTACATGAGTCCATCGCTGCGAACACGAAGCTTCACATTGCGCATCTTGAGTTTTCCCTTCCCATCGTTGATGCGCACCAATTTGTCCAGCGGCACGCTCTTGACAGTATAGTCGATGTTCTTCAACTTGCACCGTACCGCCACCTGATTGTTTGTTACCACAAAGTCAAGATGTCCGTCATGAATTTGGTAAACGGAAAGACCTGCCGCCAAGTCATCAGCAATCGAGAGGTCGGTTTCCACCAGCCCGACAAGAGTCTCCATCGTAAAGTTCGCATTCTCTTGGCGACGACCTATGAATGTCGGTTGGTTATTCTCGGACAAGGTACCATGAGGCAAGAGAGACAAGGCACTTGCCAAGGATGGCCCCAACGAGTTTTCCTGACAAGATTCACCTAACCATCCGTAATTATTGGCGATAGGATTCTGGATATACATCCACTCAGCATCTCCCGTGGTAGGAGCAAACTTACCTGTGCCTATATGTTTCTCCAAAGGAACACTGGGCAAAGTCTTCGCCTGTACCAAGGTGTCGATAGGCTGTCCGCCATTGACCACAGGCCACTCGCCCTTCTTCCACTCTACAGGAGCGAGATAAGTCTCACGCCCTAAGTGGTGATAGGAACCGCCATAGTTGCGATAAGCCAGAAACACCATCCACCAGGAGCCATCGGCTGCCTGAACAAAGTCGCCGTGTCCGGTGCCTTGTATCTGCTTCGCCTGTCCAAGCCTGCTGCAGTTGGTCAGGATGGGATTATCGGGATTGCTCTCATAGGGGCCTTCTATGTTTTTGCTTCGTGCTATAGTAAGGTGATGGGCAAGTTCGGTTCCTCCCTCAGAGATAAGGAGATAATAATATCCGTCCTTCTTGTAAATATGCGGTCCTTCGGGATAACGTCCTCCGTCGCCTTGCCACAGCTTCTTGCTTTCTGTGAGTTGTTCGCCAGTCTGCGGATTGATTTCGCACAGCCAGATGGCATCACCGGGATTGCTTACCATATAGCACTTGCCATCCTCGAAATAGAGCGAGGGGTCGATGCCTTGCTGTTTCAGCCAGACGGGCTCGCTCCACGGACCTGCCGGATTCTTGGCTGTCACCATGAAGTTGCCGCCATTTGCCACATTGGTGGTTATCATATAATAGGTACCCTCATGATAGCGGATGGTTGGCGCATAGATGCCCAGCCACGAGCTTGCCCCTTTCAGAGGAAGCTGGCTCTCACGGTCGAGCACATTACCGATCTGCTGCCAGTGCACCAGGTCCTTGCTCTGAAAGACAGGCACTCCTGGGAAATACTGGAAGGAGGAGTTGACAAGATAGAACGTGTCGCCCACCCTGCAGACAGAAGGGTCTGGGTGGAAACCCGGAATTATAGGGTTGCGATAACTCTGTGCCGATGCCGGCATCACCTGCATCACCACCACCATCAATAGGAATAGTAATTTTTGTTTCATCATTAGGTTATATTTGTTTAATCATCATTTCTTACGTTGCAAAGATAGTGCTTTTCCTCCACATTCCGCATGCTATCAGCCCACAAATCCCGATTATTAACATATTTTCAGGCAGACTCCAAATGCTATACTTATGCCATCAGCCTTAAATCCCAATGAATCGTTTGCTTAATACTGAAGAAATCTTACCATTATACTATAAAAATTATCATTTTAGCCTACAAAAATAGACTGATCATAGCAATATCTTTACAGTCAAAACGTTACCTATTAATATAGATAGTTTATAATTCCACAGAAGACTACAATACACGGCTTGCTGTGATGTTGGGAAACGGCATCGCATGAAAAAGCGCCGAACAAACGAACAAGTTACGACATGAAAGATTTTGCTGCAATAGATTTTGAGACAGCCAACAACGAGCGATCATCGGTATGCTCTGTAGGTATTGTCATAGTACGTGGCGGAGAGATAGTGGACAAGTTCTACTCTCTCATCAAGCCCGAACCGGAGTATTACAACTACTGGTGCAGTAAGGTGCATGGCCTCTGCGCCTCTGATACAGAAGAGGCTCCTGTCTTCCCCGATGTATGGAAGCAGATAGAGCCCAAGATAGCCGGTCTCCCTCTCGTAGCTCACAACAAGGCTTTTGATGAAAGTTGCCTGAAGGCTGTCTTCCGCGTCTATCAGATGGACTATCCCGACTACGAGTTCTACTGCACTTGCGTTGCATCTCGCAAAGTGTGGCCCCAAGGCAGTCACACCCTCGATATTATCGCAGCCCGTTGCGGCTATGATTTAACAAACCACCACCATGCTCTGGCAGATGCGGAAGCGTGTGCAGCCATAGCGATGGAGATATTATAAGCTAAGACTCTGGGCTCTTATTGAAAGTACAACTGTACAAATAAAAGCCCATAAAGCCTCAGTTCAGGATAAGAAACAGCACATTAAAAACATATAACTTACTTTTCCAGAAAAGTGCTCCTTAAAGGGCACAATACTGCTCTTCGCTGGGCACAATTGTGTCATAAGTAGGCATTTTTACTGCATCAGTATTTATAAAAATGGATTACGCAAAAACCCTTCACCCTTCATCTATCCCTCGGAATCCCCTGTGTTTATCGGGGTTTTAGGGGGCGAAGGGTACAAATTCACCCTTCATTACCCTTCATTACCCTTCATCGCCTGTCAACTTTTTGCCATTTTCAGATTCCGGCTGACTGATGCTACTACTGCATAAGCAGTCTACTATGAATATGACTAAAATGAAGTAAGTCAACGAAAATTACAAATAAGTAATAACCGAGTCAACTCATATTAAAAAAAACGCAAAGAGTGGTCAACAGAAATCCTTAAACTGATACAAGCGGTATCATTTGAGTGAGACAGGTGGTATCATTTGAGTGATATTATTATATACGCAACAAAATAGCATTTTTCTTCCAATTTACATTCGCTTTACTTTAGCAATCATATCTTTATCATCCAATATCTTAACCCACTCCATTTTACTATTCAACTTGTACATAAAGTATCCGCCACTAAGATAATTACATATAATCAAGTGACATTTTACTTTATTGATAAATAATTAGATTTTTATAATTTAACCGTAGTACGCCCCTCCCTATGCTTTCTGCAAAGTTTTCTTTTTAATGGTCATTATTGACGCAACCATAAATACAACACAGAACATCGTAATAATTATCACACGAGTCTGAAAGAAAATGTCAAAAACAGTGCCTATATCAGGCTTTAACCAATCGGCAAGACATGAAGCAACATTGTTGACCATATGCATTAAGAAACATACCACGACATTACGGCTCCGATAGTACACCCAACCATACAACAACCCATTGAGAAAGGCTGCGGATATAAGACTAGGATATAAATGAAGCGCCCCAAAAAGCAACGACGAAATTAATATTGCAAGAAATGCGTTTGGTTTCCAACGAAGAAGATACTCCTCTACACCACCACGCATAACCATTTCTTCGGCAAGCGGTGCCAGTAAACAAGTACCCACAACCGCTGCAACACTCAACCCACTATCAGAAGTAGAGGAGGTAAAGTCGTTGAAATTAAGGCAATCTACTAAAAGATTAATCGGAAGTATAGATGATAGTTCCAATATCAATATCCACAGAAGCAACTCTTTATCAAAAGACACCTTTGCAGTTCTCCTGCAGGATTTATTTATAATGACAGCTCTCTTTTTAACGAGCATTAATATTATGAACAGGTTTCCCAAAATAAGAATTATGTCATCAAGGATTCCGTTATTTAAAATCAAATTAAAAGAAACGTTCCTTTCAAAAAAATATTTTTCCACAAAAAAAGAGATTAGATACACGACAAGTGGTGTTGTTATTAACACTACTAAAACATAAAATAGATAAAATTTTAATGCTTTAAATAAATTAGAGTTTCTTCTTTCCATATTTATTCTGTTATTTTTATTTAAAATCAGAAGCAAAGGTAAGTTTTTTTTTCAACATATCTCATTAGTTTCGTAAATATTATTTTTTTATTATATGTATATTTTACATTTATAGATTGCATTTTAGGGTACTTTAACTATTTGGATACAATTCTACCTTCTGAAGATTTCTAGTTTGAGCCTACAAGTTATAAAATCATCAATGATACCAAAAACAAGAGACAGCAGAAACACCTGCAGATTGCAAAACTGACATATTGGGTAGTCTGCGTCACCAAGTATCGTATGAAATTGAAGAAGCATGAAAATGTAAGATGGTATGAAATCTTGCGAATTGTCAGAACACAACTTGTGGGTACTATAAAAGTTGAAAGTGTAGACGGACAGGTGAGTAGTATAAGACATAGCAAAGAGGCAGAGAGTAAACAGGGCGACAGGTTTGCATTCTAATTACCCAGGGCGTTGCCCTGAGCTAAGAGCTTCTGTCCTTTACCTTTCCCTTCGGCCGGTGACCGTTGGTTCAGGGCGTGCTGCGTAATTTCAACCATACAGGTCGAAATATTTTTCTTATTATATAAATGTTTTTTTAAGCCTACAAAATCTATGTTCTAAAGTTTAGAACTTATGTTCGATAGTTTAGAACTTGTGTTCCAAAGTTTAGAACTTATGTTCGAAAGTTTAGAACATAGATTTATCCACAATTGACAAAACAAATTCATTACTGTAGATTTGCAAATAGGGAAATTAGGGAAGTTGAGTGCATAACAAACAGAAAAAAAGATGAACGGTGGATGAAGGGTAATGAAGGGTGAATTTGTACCCTTCGCCCCCTGAAGCCCCGATAAACACAGGGGATTCCGAGGGATAGATGAAGGGTGAAGGGTTTTGTGCCTATCCTATTTCAAAAAACGCTTTGATGAGTTTTTAGAGCGGGAGTATATCTGATATGTTAGCCACGAACGTTGAAAGGAATGAATCGAAGGCTATGGAGAGAAAGGATTAGTTTCTCTCCAAAATCTTATTCAGCAGGAAGGTGGCGTTCTGATTGCGTGCCACTCCCGGCTGTATCTTATAAGTATAGGTGACGTCGGTACCGAGGTCTATCTCAAAGCAATAGTTGTGGAAACGCCCGGGACTGCTTTCTGCCATTCGGGACAACTCCAGATCGTGGGTGGCTATAACTCCCGTAACAGGCATGCGGGAGATGGCCTCCAGAAAGAGTCGGGAGCCGTTGAGCTTGTCCAAGGAATTGGTGCCTTTCAGTATCTCATCGAGGATGATGAGGGTGCGAAGCTCGCCGCGCTTGCAGAACTGCATGAGTTGCTCAAGACGCAAAAGTTCGGCATTGAAATAGGAAATGCCATGAGTAAGGTCGTCGGTGGTGCGCATGCTGGAGAAGAGCTGGAAACGCGACACCTTGAGAGAGCTGGCAAAGACGGGCATGCCCGACATGGCAAGAATGTAGTTGACTCCAAGCGAACGGAGGAAGGTGCTCTTGCCTGCCATATTGGCTCCTGTTATGATATAATAGTTGTCGTCATGGATAGAGAAATCGTTCTTCACGGCCTTGGCTCCCAAGAAGGGATGATACAGATTCTTCGCCTCGAAGAGCACAGAAGAGCCGTCGACGATTTCGGCATCCGTAGCCTCAGGATGGTTGTATCTGAAATCTGCCATCGAAACGGCTGCATCCAGTTCGCTCACAATGTCCATCCACTCCTCCATCTTCACCACATAGGTATTTTTCCATTTCAGGAAGCTGCGAACCAAGAAGAAGTCGCTCAGCATGAAGGCATCGGTGAAGAAGAGACCGAGGAAATTGCCACGACGGTCGTACCCCTTGAGGATTTTCTCGAGTTGGGCGAAAGAAGGAAGAGCCTCCGACAGGTCAGCTTGCATCTGCTTGCCCAGCTCGCTATGGAAGTTACGGCGAGCGATGAGCTGGAGTATCTGCGAATAGGCGATGAGCTGACAGCGGAGCTTGCCACCATTGCTGTCAATCTTGTCTAAGGTTCGCTTGCAGACAAAGAACACTACCATGTACTGAATCATCACCCACCAAATGGGGACGTTCACGGAAACCACGCCAAAGACAGAAAGCAGCCCGGAAGTCACCACACCTATTATTAATAGGTAGCCGACAACGACCGAAGCCTTTGAGCCATACCAAGCAGGCACAGCCAACTCCGAGACTTTTCGCATCGCATCAGCCACAGCTGCGGAATCTATCTTCTGATAGCCAATCACTCTACGTGTAGGCTCAGCTGCCATATCCACATGGAGGTTATTGAGTTTGGAGTAACTTGCGGTTCTGGCAGGTCCATCCAACACTTCGTTTTTGTTCTTCTCCCCAAGGGCGAAGAACTCCATACGCCAGTCCTCGCCCTGTTCGGCAAGTTCCTTCTGAAGGGCAGTTCGTTTCGCCAGCTCCTCCTTGCTCAAAGGATTTTCCCTGGAGAGATTCTCTGCCAAGACATCCGAGCCGGCCGTGGTAATCGTGCGACAGATGCGATTGAAGAGGGAATCCCTGCCAAACACATCAAGGTCTAAGCTATAAGGATGCTGTGGATTCTGGTACTGATTGCCCTGTTCGAAAGGCGAGAAATCGCCATCCATCGCCGTCAGCTCATTCTGATAAACTCGCATGAGGGCAGAGAGATGCTCTATCCGCTCCTTGTTCTTATCATCCAAGCGACGCACTTGGAAATAGGCAATGAGCGAGAGCGCCGCTCCCCACAACCAATGCGAGTTAGCTTCATCTATCGCAATATAGCATACCACGAAAGCAAGGATGGCTCCGAAGGAGAGCAACTCGGCCGTGATAAAGCCATTGTTCTTGCGCTTCAAGGCTGCCACCTCGGCTGCATACTTATCCACACTCTGTTGATAACTTTCTTTTAATTTATTTTCCATTAGTTGTTTCTATGCTTGTGATT
>CAVACC010000108.1:0-8615 GCA_963587495.1 Clostridia bacterium
ACCCGCGACCCCGACCTTGGCAAGGTCGTGCTCTACCAACTGAGCTATTTCCGCAACAAAAAAATAAATGGTGAAGAGGAGGAGACTCGAACTCCCACGACACAATTGTCACTACCCCCTCAAAGTAGCGCGTCTACCAATTCCGCCACCTCTCCAACATTAAGTCATTTCGAATATCCGTGCCCAAGACAGGACTCGAACCTGCACGTTGTGAAACACACGCACCTGAAACGTGCGCGTCTACCAATTCCGCCACTTGGGCTTAGAAGTCATCCTCCTGTTTTGGTTTATTCAGAAAGTCGAGCGGAAAACGGGACTCGAACCCGCGACCCCGACCTTGGCAAGGTCGTGCTCTACCAACTGAGCTATTTCCGCAGTAAAATCCATTTGTTAGGAGCATTTCTCTAAATGCGGTTGCAAAGGTACGGCTTTTTCTGGAACCGCCAAACTTTTTCGTAGTTTTTTTTCAAAAAAAGCACTCTTTAGTTTACTTTCTTTACAAAAGAAGCCTTTTTGCTGCATTTTTAAACTAAAAAGAGTGCTTTTTCCTACTTTTTTGATGTTTGCTTAATCCATCCTGTTTTTATAGTCCTCGTATTCAAATTGGCGCAATATTTCCATTTCGCCGTCAGGATGAACGATGCCAATAGCGGGATGAGAGATACCATTAAAGGTGTTTGTCTTCACTGTTGTGTAGTGAAGCATATCCTCGAAAATCACATTCTCGCCTATCTCCAACTCATGATCGAACTGCCAGTAACCCATAAAATCACCACTCAGACAGCTGTTGCCTCCCAATCTGTAGACATGATCACCATCGGGCGCCTTCATCATATCATCTACCTCTATCGTCTTGGCATTTCTCACAGCAGGCATATAGGGCATTTCAAGACAGTCGGGCATATGACAAGTGAAGCTCACATTCAAGATAGCCGTACGGATGCCACCATTCTCCACCACATCGACGACCTGCGAAACCAAAGCACCAGTTTGCCAGCCAAAGGCACTTCCTGGTTCCATGATGACCTTGAGATGAGGATGACGCTGATGAAATCCCTTTATTATATTAATAAGGTGTAACACATCATAATCGGCACGAGTCATCAGATGTCCGCCACCAAAATTAATCCATTTCAACTGTGGGAACCATTTGGCAAACTTTTCCTCAATATGAACCAAGGTGCGCTCGAAGACATCTGCCCCACTCTCACAATGACAATGACAATGGAAACCTTCTATATCGTCGGGCAACTGATCGGGCAACTGATCGGAAGTAACGCCAAAACGACTTCCGGGAGCACAGGGATTATAAAGCAACGTACCCACTTCGGAATATCCAGGATTGACACGCAAGCCACAACTGATCTCAGGATTTACCTCCCTCACCCGCTCATGATAACGGGCATACTGAGACAAAGAATTGAACGAAAGATGGCTGGAGCATCGGGCTATCTCGTCGATCTCGTAATCGGTATAGGCCGGAGAATAAGTATGAGCCTTGCTGCCAAACTCTTCGAAAGCCAGACGCGCCTCACTCAGCGAGCTGGCTGTCGTGGAATGAATATACTCACGGAATATGGGGAAAGTTTTCCATAAAGCATAAGCCTTGAAAGCAAGAATGATTTCCACATCCGCACGATCGGCTACGCTCCGGATAAGTGACAAATTGTTACGAAGACGTTCCTCTTCCAAAAGATAAATTGGAACGTGAACTTCATTAAAATTAGCTAAATTTATGGTCATAACTTGATAAATATTAATTTTCGAGTGCAAAGATAGCTTTTTATCTCTTATAAAATTGCATGTTACCATTTTTTTTAATACTTTTGCATCACAAAAGACACAGACGATGAAATTAGTAATAATGACAAAGTCCACATTCTTCGTGGAAGAAGACAAAATATTGGCCTCATTGTTCGATGAGGGTATGGACAACTTACACCTGTTCAAACCCAACACCTCGCCCATGTATTCTGAGCGATTACTCACTCTCTTGCCGGAAGATTATTGCCGCAAGATAGTGGTACACGATCATTATTACTTGAAGGGGGAATACAACTTGGCCGGTATTCATATTGACGACCCTCTGGCACCAATGCCGGATGGATACAAAGGTAAATTCAGCCGTTCTTGCTCCGACCTGACAATGCTCAAGGAGATGAAGAAGAAATCAAACTACGTTTTCCTGAAAAATGTATTTGACTGTATAGAATTCAAGGATGAAAAATCCACATTCTCCATGCAGCAACTCGAAATGGCAGCCGACAAGGGACTGATAGACAAAAAGGTCTATGCCCTGGGAGGTATGAGCCTCGAGAACCTGCACATAGCAAAACGCTTAGGATTCGGAGGTGTCGTTATCTGTGGTGACCTATGGAACCGTTTCGACATTCACAACGAAAATGATTTCAAGGAACTCATCGGACATTTCGAAAAACTAAGAAAGGCTATCAGTTAAAAGAAATATTATCCACTATAACACAAGAAAAAAGAAATGAGTGACAAAAACTCTTTTTTGGTATTCTCCGGTACAAACTCGAGATACCTTGCAGAAAAAATCTGTGCAAGTTTAGGTTGCCCTCTCGGTAACTTGGTTGTTACCAAGTTCTCTGATGGTGAATTTGGCGTTTCTTTTGAGGAATCTATCCGCGGACGCGATGTGTTCCTCGTACAGAGCACCTTCCCTAATTCAGACAACTTGATGGAGCTGCTCCTGATGATTGATGCAGCCAAGCGTGCTTCTGCACGCCACATCATCGCAGTAGTACCTTACTTCGGTTGGGCAAGACAGGACCGCAAAGACAAACCTCGTGTCAGCATTGGCGCCAAGCTCGTTGCCGACTTGCTGAGTGTGGCAGGAATCGACCGTCTGATAACAATGGATCTCCATGCCGACCAGATTCAGGGCTTCTTCGACGTACCTGTTGACCACCTGTATGCATCTGGTGTCATCCTGCCTTATCTTCAGAGCCTGCATCTCGACGATTTGGTCATTGCTTCTCCTGACGTTGGCGGTTCTAAGCGTGCCAACACATACGCCAAGTATCTGGGCTGCCCATTGGTTCTTTGCAACAAGACCCGCGCTCGTGCAAATGTTGTGGCAAGCATGCAGATCATTGGTGATGTAAAAGACAAGAACGTTGTCATCATTGACGACATGGTAGACACAGCCGGAACCATAACAAAGGCTGCTGATATCATGAAAGAAGCTGGCGCTAAAACTGTTCGTGCCTGTGCTTCTCACTGCGTGATGAGCGGTCCTGCTTCTGAGCGCGTACAGAACTCAGCACTCGAGGAGATTGTCTTCACCGACTCTATACCTTATACAAAGCGTTGCGAAAAGGTGAAGCAACTTACCATTGCCGATATGTTCGCAGAGACTATTCGCCGAGTAGAGGACAACGAAAGTATCTCTTCTCAGTATCTCGTATAAAAGAATCATCAAAATTCTTCACTATAGCCTTCCTTGTTTTTTTGCAAGGAAGGCTTTTTTATGACTTTTACAGAGTCCATACAGAGCCTCCTGCAAAGCTTACTGAAGAGGACTGTTCACCAAGACCACTGTCACTATAGGTATTAAAGAAAAAAAGAGAATCCCATGCTTCTCATAACGAAACATGGGATTCTCAAAAAAATATTGCTATATTGCACTTATCGTATTAGTCCAACCACTTTACATAGCAGAAGTCCTGACGATGAGGCAACTTGTTGTTCTTAGGATACATACGGATAGCTGTCTTGAATGAACCTGCATTTACTGGCTCAATCTCAGCCTCGAAGGTAAAGTTGTTACCCTCATGACCCTTCACCTTGAATGGATAAACAGCATAAACCTGCTTGCCATCCTCAACCTGGTCTTTCAGAACAACAAGTTCCAGACCAACAGCATCGTTCAAGCCCTGCTCGTCGATAACATACTGAATCTTGTACTTCTTACCAGTCTCAATACCATCGACCAAAGCATCTTTCTTGGAAACTACATGGATAGAATCCCAACGCTCGGCAACAGACTCCTTCCACAGAGCGATCTCCTTGGCGAGAGCATTGTCGTTGGCGCTCAACTTCTTGAAACGAGCAGCCTGCTTGTTGTAGAACTTATCATAGTAGTCATCCAACTGACGCTTCATGGTGTAATGAGGAGCAATAGTGGCAATAGAGTTCTTCACAACCTGAATCCACTCCTTGCTGTAACCCTCCTTGCACTTGTTGTAGTACATAGGAACGATATCATTCTCCAACATATTATAGATAGTAGCAGCATCCAACTGATCCTGATAGCCCTGGTTCTGGTAAGTACGCTTTTCAGGAAGAGCCCAACCGGCACCCTCACGATAGCCTTCTACCCACCAACCATCGAGTACAGAAAGGTTGACAACACCATTCATCTCAGCCTTCTCGCCAGATGTACCAGAAGCCTCCAATGGACGTGTAGGAGTATTCATCCAAATATCTACACCTGAAACCAGGCGACGAGCCAAAGTCATATCATAGTCCTCAAGGAAGATGATCTTACCGAGGAACTCAGGACGCTGACTGATCTCGAAAATCTTCTTGATCAAGCCCTGACCAGCACCATCAGCTGGGTGAGCCTTACCAGAGAAGAAGAACAATACTGGGTGCTCTGGATCGTTAACGATCTTAGACAAGCGATCCAAGTCGGTGAAGAGCAAGTGAGCACGCTTGTATGTAGCGAAACGACGGCAGAAACCAATCATCAAAGCGTTAGGGTTGATGCGCTCGAGCAAAGATACCACACGAGCAGGATCACCCTGATTCTTCAACCATGTCTGTGTAAACTTCTCACGGATGTAAGCTACGAGCTTCTTCTTCAATGTCATACGGGTATTCCAGATTTCTGCATCTGAAACATTGTAGATGGCATGCCAGATTTCCTCGTTGCTCTGGTCGTTCATGAAGTTCTTGTCGAAATATGTATCATAGAGCTTACGCCACTCTGTTGCTGTCCAAGTTGGGAAGTGAACACCATTGGTTACATAACCTACGTGGTTCTCCTCTGGGAAGTAACCCTTCCAGATGTTAGAGAACATCTGCTGGCTTACCCAACCGTGGAGCTTACTTACACCATTAACCTCCTGGCAAGTGTTGCAAGCGAAGGTAGAGAGGCAGAAACGCTCGTTGTGATCGTCTGCATTCTCACGGCCCATACCGATGAACTCGTCCCAAGAAATGCCGAGGCGCTGTGGATAACCACCCATGTACTTGCCGAAGAGAGCCTCGTCGAAGTAGTCGTGACCTGCTGGTACTGGAGTGTGAACAGTATAGAGAGAAGAAGCGCGAACCAACTCAAGAGCCTGGTTGAAGTTCAAGCCATCCTCCTCGATGTAATCGCAAAGGCGCTGCAAGTTGCAGAGAGCTGCATGACCCTCGTTGCAATGATAAATCTCCTTCTTGATACCAAGTTTCTTCAAAGTCAGGATACCACCGATACCCAACAGAATTTCCTGCTTCAAACGGTTCTCCCAATCACCACCATAGAGAGAGTGAGTGATAGGACGGTCGAACTCAGAGTTCATATCATTATCTGTATCCAAGAGATACAACTTGATACGACCTACGTTCATCTGCCATACATAAGCATGAACCTGATAGTTTGTATAAGGTACATCAACTACAACAGGGTTGCCATTCTCATCCAAAACACGCTCCAAAGGAAGAGAGTTGAAGTTCTGTGCATCATAATTGGCAATCTGCTGGCCATCCATGCTCAAAGACTGCTTGAAGTAACCATATCTGTAAAGGAAACCAACAGCACACATATCCACGTTGCTGTCAGAAGCCTCCTTCAGGTAGTCACCAGCAAGCATACCCAGACCACCAGAGTAGATCTTAACGACCTGGTTGATACCATACTCCATACAGAAATAAGCTACAGAAGGACGCTTGGCGTTAGGTTTTACATCCATATAATCACGGAACATCTTATATACCTTCTTTACCTTGGCCATTGTCTCCTTATCCTTGACAATAGCTTCCTTGCGGTCATAGCTCAAACGCTCCAAAAGCAATACAGGGTTGGCATTCACCTTCTCGTAAAGTTCTGGATCGAGGCTCTTGAACAAGTCACGACCCTCATAGTTCCATGCCCACCACATATTGTGAGCGATTTCATCCAAGCATTTCAACTCCTTTGGGAGACTTGACTTGATAGTTGTCTCCTTCCATTGAGGAGCATTTGCGTAATCTGCCTTAATTTTCATTGTGTTTTGTGTTAAAGTTTTTTAGTTACGTACTTCGACCTTGCGTAAGGCAAAATCATAAGCTTTATAATAATATTCAATAAAATTGCTCCACAAAGCTTTCTTGGAAAGCTTGTCAGCATTAGCCCTACTTTTCTTTACCTCAGCTGCATTGAAGTTGGAATATTCTGCAACTGTATCCTTGATAGCATCTGCCACCTCTGAATAGTTGTAATCTGTGCGATGTATCACCTTCACGCCGTCAGAAATCTCGCAATAACCACCCTTCTCGCTATTAGCCCACAAACCAAAGCCTGCCAAATCTGTAGTTATACAAGGAACCTTGAAAGCTACAGCCTCTAAAGGAGTATAACCCCATGGCTCATAGTACGAGGGATAGATACACAGGTCGTTGCCAAGAACCACATCATAATAGGTCTTGTTCACGATTCCGTCATCACCGGTAAGATAACAAGGCAAAAAGATCAATTTCACCCTATCTTCAGTGCGATTCTGCATATCGAGATACTTCAGCATACCCAGCACGTTGTCATGGCTCATATTATTAAGCCAATGGGTAACAGCCGGCACTTCAAGCGGCGTATCATATTTCTTGCCACTGTCAAGACGTTCTCTCAAATCGGCACGGGGTTCACCCACCCAACCAGGAACATCAATGAAAGCAAGCACATTCTTCTTAAGCTTCTCGTCACGCAACAATCTGTTCATCGCCTCGATATAAACATCGACACCCTTGTTGCGGAACTCATATCTACCACTGGTGGATACGATCAGCGTATCATCATCCAAATCGGTACCCATCAACGCATTCGCCACATCAAGCAGACGCTTACGGGCCTCCTTGCGCTTCTTGGTAAAAGCAGCACCCTTTGGTACAAAACTATTGTCAAATCCGTTAGGCAAGACAAAGTCTACTGGTTTGTCCAACAGTTCCTTGCATTCATTAGCTGTGATTTCACTCACCGTTGTGAAACAGTCCACATTCCATGCAGTCTGCTTCTCTATAGAATGCTTGCTCTGCATGTTGAGCTCTTCAGCCATCTGATCACCGTTATAAGCGAAAAGATAATCATAAAGAGGCTTGTTGTTGCCTGCTATACTGCGTCCGATACTTGTAGCATGGGTAGTGAAGATGGTTGCTATCTGTGGCAGGTTCTTCTTGATATACAAAAGCCCAAGTCCGGTCATCCACTCATTACCATGATAGACAACCTTCTTGTCTTTACCAATTACATGCTTGTAGAAACTCTCTACTACAAGAGCTGCTGCATAAGAGAACATAGAGGCTTCATCATAATCTCCATAAGCATGAAGACTGTCTACTTGAAAGTTCTCCCACAAATTACCATAAATTTCGTTTTTTATAGCATAATAAGGAGTAAAATCTACTAATATTGCAACAGGCTCACCAGGAATATTCCAGCGACCCACTTTAACTTTCAGCCCTTCTTCGGCTGCCTGCTTTTGCCAATCGGCATAAAGCGCATTATCACTTGAGAAATAAGGATTAACCTTGTCCCTCCAACAATCAGGACCAATGAAGATTAGTTGATCCTGCAGCTTTTCTTTTAAAGTCTTAGCTCTCGTAGATAATACGGTATAAATACCTCCTACTTTGTTACATACTTCCCAGCTTGACTCAAATATATAATCTGGAAATAATCTTTCTTTTCCCATAAAATATTAATAAACACCGCAAAGATAATTAAATAATTACAAAAAAACGAATTATTGGAAAAGATAATTGAAAAAAATGAATGAATTCTTGATTTAAATAAATAACTTTGTCGCAGTAATTCAATATAATAATGAAAAAGAAACTATTTACTTTGCTATTTTTAGTGCTGTCTACTACATGTTTTGCACAAAATGACAGCACAATTTTCAAGGGCACACTTACCAATAAAGAGTATAATGTGTATCTGAAGATAGATTTTTACAACCAAAACATCAAAGTTCCCGGGCAGGAAATCTTTGGCGATACGGCTGGCTTCTTCGGCGACTATCAAGATGGACGAAAATGGCTGATTACTGAAGTAAGTATAACTGATCAGACAGCCTCACTGTCCATCATCAACGATTATGGCAGTGAGGATCTTACTGCAGAGCTGTCTGTTACTCCAGAAGGAAAATACATCTTTAAACAACTGAAAGGCAGCACCATGAAAATTGCAAGAAACCGCAAATGGCTCAAACTGCCCAAAACACTCGAGTTCATCCGTAGATAAAAAATACGATAAAGTATGGATGCAAAGATACAAAAAAAGAGGGTGTGTCATAAGTCTGTGACGCACCCTTTTTTATTTTTTCATCTTTCCTCTAACACGAAAAAAGAAAATTTCATTTTTATTTACAACAAAGCCCAAACTTTCACAAGCTCGGGCTTTGCCTTTCCGC
>CAVACC010000109.1:0-8482 GCA_963587495.1 Clostridia bacterium
ACCCGCGACCCCGACCTTGGCAAGGTCGTGCTCTACCAACTGAGCTATTTCCGCAAAATGTGAGTGCAAAGATAGTGCTATTTCTTGGAACAGCCAAAAAAAATCACATTTTTTTAGATGAAAAGTTGTTTTTTCTTGGCTTCTTCCCTGTTTCTGGCTTAGTTTCCTACGCTTACAGGGCAGCCAAGTCCGTCGTAGCTGATGCCGTATCTCATCAGCGCCTCGCCCTTGGCTCCTTCTGTAATGGCGCCTGTTCCCAAGGAATAGGTACGCTTGCACTTCTTGCACATGACCGACTGGCGTATTCCGTTCAGCTCGAGTGGATAGTTGGTTCCGCCGTATTGTGTGATGCAGTTGGGGCATTGTCTGTCCCAGGCCACTTTTCCCTGGAAATTGCTGAGTCCGATAATGATTCCGTTGTTGGCTCCCAAGGGGTGAGTCTTGATGCGGTTGTCCCATCCCTCTGTGCGGTCGGTAGTAATCTTGATGTCCTCGGTGAAGTTTCTTCCGTCGTTGAGTGTGGAATAAATGTGCCAGATGCCATCATTCTTCACGCTGATGAAGGTGTAGCATCCTGGATTGAGCAGGGCAGTCTCGATGCTGGATCCTTGGTGCAGTGTGGGGTTGAAGTAAAAGCTGCATGGGAAGCGGGTGCTGATCAGGTTTTCTGCATCACAGCCGGCAAGGACTGTCAGGCAGAAGAGCAAGGCCATGCTCCACGCCCAGCCATGCTTCACCTTATTATATATATAGGAGTGCTTCACTTCTTTGTCTTTCTTCTTTGGTTTTTTATCTTCCGAGCAGTTCCTTCTCAGCATTCTCCATGCGCTCAAAGTGGAACTCGGAGAGAGTGTTCTCCATCAGTTCCTGAATCTTGTCGTTGCACAGGTTGCCGATGCTTCCCTCGTGGGTGTGGTGAATGTCCTTGTTGGGTTTAAACTCGCCAGCCTCGATTTCCAGTCCTACTTTCTTGTAAGCATCACGGAAAGGCGTTCCGTTGGCAGCCAACTGGTTTACTTCTTCTACCGAGAACATAGGGTCGTAGCGGGGATCGTCGAGGATGTGCTCGTTCACCTCCATCTTGTTGATGATGTAGGCAGCCATCTGCAGGCAGTCCTTCAGCTCGCCGAAGGCAGGGAGGAACACCTCTTTGATGATCTGCAGGTCGCGGAAGTAGCCTACTGGCAGGTTGTTCATGATGAGCATTACCTGCTGTGGCAGGCTCTGCAACTTGTTGCTCTTGGCGCGAATCAGCTCGAACACGTCAGGGTTTTTCTTGTGAGGCATGATGCTCGAACCTGTGGTGCATTCCTTAGGCAACTTGACGAATCCGAAGTTCTGACAGTTGAACATACATGCATCGAAAGCCATCTTGGCGAGAGTTCCTGCCACGGTAGCCATGGCGAAAGCCACGTTGCGCTCCATCTTTCCTCTTCCCATCTGGGCATAAACCACGTTGTAGTCCATGCTGTCGAAGCCGAGCAACTGGGTTGTCATGGTGCGGTTGAGCGGGAAACTGCTTCCGTAGCCGGCAGCACTTCCCAAAGGATTGCGGTTGGTCATGCGATAGGCTGCCTGCAGGAAGAGCATGTCGTCGGCAAGGCTTTCGGCGTAAGCGCCAAACCACAGACCGAAAGACGAAGGCATGGCTACTTGCAGATGTGTGTAGCCAGGCATCAGCACGTTCTTGTACTGTTCGCTCTTCTGTATGAGTTCATCGAAGAGAATCTTCACGGCATCGACGATTTCCTTCAGTTCGTGGCGTGTGAAGAGCTTCAGGTCTACCAGCACCTGGTCGTTGCGCGAGCGTCCGGAGTGAATCTTCTTTCCCATGTCGCCCAACTTCTGTGTCAGCATCAGTTCCACTTGGGAATGCACGTCCTCTACGCCGTCTTCTATTACGAACTCGCCTTTTTCGGCAATGGCGTAGATGTTCTTGAGCTCAGCAAGGAGTTGTGGCAACTCTTCTTTGCCGAGCAGTCCGATGCTTTCGAGCATGGTGATGTGCGCCATGCTTCCCAGTACGTCATACTTAGCGAGATAGAGATCCAGCTCTCTGTCGCGTCCTACGGTGAAGCGTTCTATCTCCTTGTTCACTTCAAAGTTTTTTTCCCAAAGTTTTTGTGCCATTTTCTTATGTTGATTTACTTCATGTTACTAAAGTTCCTCTTGCCTGGAATCGTCTTGTTGCTTATTCCTCTTGAGGGGAAATGTCGTTGTTTTAATCTTCGTATGGAATCATTGCCAGGGCATCAGCAATCTTCTCTATGCCTTCTTCGAGCGGCTTCTTCACCATGCCTTTGATAAACATGTTAAGTTCTGCCTTGATGGTGAGCTTCATTTTGCATGAGAACTCGCCAGTAGGGAGCAGCTGAATCCAGAAGTTGAAAGGAACGGGGCTGTTTTCTGTTTCAAATTTGATGGTCTTAGGCTCCTCGCGGTCGATAATTTGCATCTTGATTTCGCCCACCATAGGTGCGGTAATAGAGATGCTGTCGCTATCAAACTTGAGGTCCTTCAGCTTTTCCATTTCCTTTCTCTTGTCCTCAGGAATCTGGTCTTTCACCTGCTCGAAGCGGTCTTTGAGCATCTGCAAGTTGTTCAGATCGCTCAATGTACGATAAACAGATTCCTGCTTGTGAGGAATCTGTTTGATATTACTTTCGAATGTACTTGTACTCATTATTGATGGATCAGCTTGATTACTTCTTCCAGTTGGCTGGGTCTTTGCGCCAGTCGTGGAGCAGTTCTACGTCTTCCTGTGCGATGTATCCGGTCTCCAAAGCCTCGGCTACTACGTGCTCATAGTCGGTAAGAGTTACCAGCTTGACACCAGCGTCTGCGAATGCTTTCTCGGCAACAGGGAAACCGTAAGTGTAGCTTGCCACCATGCCGATAACCTCGTTTCCGTTCTTTCGGAGAGCCTCTACGGCTTTGAGTGAGCTTCCACCGGTAGAGATCAAGTCTTCTACAACCACTACTTTGGCGTCAGACTTCAGTTCGCCCTCGATGAGGTTCTGCATACCATGGTCCTTGGGTTTAGAACGAACGTATACGAAAGGCAAGTTCAGTTCGTCGGCCACCAATGCGCCTTGTGCGATGGCACCAGTTGCCACACCAGCTACGGCGTCAGCCTCTGGGAACTGTTCCAGAATGGTGTGTACGAGTTCGAGCTTCACGTAGTTGCGCAGCTCTGGGAACGACAAAGTCTTGCGGTTGTCACAATAGAAAGGAGACTTCCAGCCAGAAGCCCATGTGAAAGGATCGTTAGGCTGCAGTTTGATAGCCTTGACGTTTAATAACTTTGATGCGAAATCTTTCTTCAGTTTGTCCATAATTATTAAAGGATTAAAGTTTTGCTTGCAAAGGTACGTTAAAACGCAGACAAAACCAAATTTATTATTTATTTTTTGAACTTATTGTCCTTTGGCGTATCCTATGGTGAGGATGCTGAACTTCATCGAGTCTGCTGCCTTCATCAGTTCCCGGCAGCAGGAAATGATGGTGGCTCCTGTTGTGCACACGTCGTCTACGATGAGCAGATGCTTGCTTTCGAGGCTTTCTGCCTTGCTTCCTCCCGGTGCGTAGTCGGGCGAAAGGGCAAAGACATCCTGCACGTTGATGTTGCGTTCCCATCGGTTCTTGTGTGTCTGGCTTTCGGTGAAAGTCTTTCTTCTGACGAGCTTGTTGAGTACGGGAATCTTTGTGGCTTCGTGCAGTCCTCGCGCTATGGCCTCGCTCTGGTTGTAGCCTCGCTCTCTTTTTCGTTTGGGCGCCAGAGGTATTGGCACGATGGCGTCTATGCCGTCGAAGAAGTGTATGCTGCAGGCTTCGTTGGCCAGCAAGTGCCCCATGCCTGTGCCTACTTCCTCATGCTGGTTGTACTTGAGCTGATAGAGCAGGTTGCTGGCAGGAGCGTGCCCGTGATAATGAAACAGGGCGCAGCATTTCTCTACTGGAATACTGTGCCAGAAGAGTTTTGCCATGTCGTTGTCTTCAGGCTGCTGCCAGGTGTCGGTGCGTGGCAGATGCAGATTGCACGCTATGCAGATGATTTCCTCCTCGCCCAGCAGCCGTTGACCGCAGATAAGGCAATGGCGTGGACAGAGCAGGTCGAGAATCTGGGCTAATAGGCTGAGTCGCATAGGCCGGTTGTATTTTAGAATTGTTCCTCTTCGAAGTCTTCGTCTTCAGCTTCCATTCCCATCTTGTCGATGCACTTGTGTATGAGGTCGATGCTGAAGCCTCTTCCCATGGCAAACCGTATGAGCTTCATCGAACGCTCATAGTCGTTTTTCGCCTTGATGGTTTTGTATTTGCTCTTCATCAGGGGCAGCAGGGTTTCCATGTAGAGTCCGTCTTCTATCTCCTCGAAGATAGGGTCGGATATTTTCTTAGGTATGCGTTTCATCCAGAGAGCCTGTTCCACCTTGCGCCGTCCCCACTTGTTGTATTTTATCTTGTCGTTGATAAAGAAGCGGGCGAATCGTTCGTCGTCGACAAACTTCTTCTGTGTCAGGAACTCCATGTTCCGTGCAATGGCTTCCTCGCTCAGTTCCCACTTCTTCATCTTGTCGAGCATTTCCTGCGAGCAATGTTCGGCTTGGGTGCAGAGAGTGGTGAGTTTCAGCAGGGCTTGTTGCTCGGTCATGGGTTTCTTGGGTCGCTTGGGCTTGTTGTAGTTGCTGTATTCCATACTCATTCTTCTGTTTTCATATGAAAAGTTGAGGCTTTTCAGTCTCCTCGGTTATTTCTTCATCGCTCGCATCATTCTCTTCTTGCCATAGGAGTCTTCTTTGGTCTCTATGTTCTCGAATCCGAATCCTTCGAGCATTTCCCTTGTCTCCTTCTCGTAGATGGGATTGATTTCGAAGTAGAGCATTCCTTCGTTGACAAGCTCCAGGGCGGCAATCTCTGCGATGGTCCGATAGAATCTCAGCGGGTCTTCGTCGGGAACGAAGAGGGCGAGACCGGGTTCATAGTCCAATACATTTTTCGCCATGTCTGCCTTCTCTTTCTCGCAGATGTAGGGAGGGTTGCTCACGATGATGTCGAGGCTGGGCTCGTTCTTTTTGCCTTCTTTTGCCATCTTGAGCAAGTCGAACACATCAGCTTGCTTTATTCTTGCGTTGGCATTCAGCTTCTTGGCGTTTTCTGTAGCTGTGGCAATGGCTTCCTCCGCGATGTCTATTCCTGTTACCGTCGATTGCGGAATGTCGAGACTTAGTGTGATGGCGATGCATCCGGAGCCTGTGCAGATGTCTAAGATGTTGGGGTGAGGAACAGCAGGCTTTCCTGTTGCAGTCTCCTTCTCCTTCTGTGTGTCGACTATCCACTTGCAAAGTTCGGCAGTCTCGGGACGTGGGATAAGAACTCCCGGCTCTACACGAAACTTTCTCCCGGCAAAGTCGGCTTCGCCCAATACATACTGTACAGGCTCAGCTTTTTGCAGTCTTTTTATAATTTTTCCCAATTCCATGCTCTCATCTGCAGATAATTCAGTAATTTTGCCACAGATTATGTCGGTCAGCGTCATTCCGTATTTCACTTCCAGTACGGTGCGGACGATAGCTTTTGCCTCATCTGCATCGTAGAGAGGGGTGAGTGATTGCCAAAGTTGCTGATACGTATTCATGTCAGTCTACAATGATTTGATTTAATTTTCGAGAACAAAGATACGACATTTTATCGAAAGCAAGTAAAAAACAACGAAGAAATTGTGATATGGAGCAGAATAATATATCTTTGGGAAACCCTCTTGCGGGCAACCCTTCCCCTTCTCAGCAGGAGATAGACGAACACTTCATGCGCCGCTGTCTGCAGCTGGCGAAGAATGGCCGTCAGAATGCGAAGCCCAATCCCATGGTGGGAGCCGTTATCGTAAGCGAGGATGGCAGAATCCTGGGCGAGGGCTATCATGTGCGCTGTGGCGAGGGCCATGCCGAGGTCAATGCCTTTGCGTCGGTCAAGCCCGAGGACGAGCATCTGTTGGCAGGAGCCACAATCTATGTGAGTCTTGAGCCTTGTTCGCATTATGGCAAGACGCCTCCCTGCGCCGACCTCATCGTGAGCAAGCGGGTGAAAAGATGTGTCTGTGGGTGTGTCGATCCCTTTGCCAAGGTGCAAGGCCGTGGCATTCAGAAGATTCGTGAGGCAGGCATAGACGTGACGGTGGGTGTGTTGGAGTCGGAATGTCTCGAACTGAACAAGCGCTTCATTACCTACAACACGCATCAGCGTCCTTACATCATACTGAAGTGGGCGCAGACAGCCAATGGATTTCTCGACAATGAAGGCAAAGGAATGGCTGTCTCTTCGGCCTTTACCAAGATGCTTTCCCATAAGCTCAGGGCTGAGAACGACGCCATCCTGGTGGGACGGGTTACCGATGAGCGCGACCGCAGTCAGCTGAATGTTCGCGACTGGAGCGGCAAGGACCCGATGCGCTTGGTGATAGACCGCCATCATCCTTGTTTCGATGGGCTTGACTTCTCCAAGGGGAAGGCAGAGGTGCTGCGACAGATCATGAGTTTCCTATATATTAATAAGGTGCAATCGCTGATTGTGGAGGGTGGAGCCATCACTCACCAGTCTTTCCTTGATGCCGGCCTATGGGATGAAATCAGGGTAGAGACAGCCACGGCAAAGTTTGTCAAGACAGGCACCGAGGCTCCGAGGCTTCCTCACGATGTGAAGCCGATAAGTCATGAGGAATATGATGGCAATGTCATCGACACTTATGAGCGAAGCACACATTAAATACTCACATTAAACATCAAGAATAATGAGCAATAGATTTACATCGCGCCTGAGCGATAATGACGATTACAAGCGGGACGAACTGATTCGCAAGATAGAACATGCCGTAGAGAACATGACTCTCTCCGAACTGGAAGCTTTGTCTTACGATATGTTTACCAAAGGATATATTACGGATTGAACTTTCGCAAATAATCTCTACACGCCCAGAAAGAGCTTTTGGGCCTTCAGCCCGTACTTGAGCTTGCAAAACTATAGTCAGTAATAAAAACAAAAACTCGTAGTTTCTTGTCCGATAAGTCTTAGCTTATGGAGGAAAGAAACTACGAGTTTTCTATGATGTGGAGCCTTCATGAGAAGGCTTTGCCTGCTTAGAGGTTGAACTTGTAACCTATAGTCAGCTGCAGAACATTTGTGTAACCGTCACCATGCTTTGGCACCTTGGTAACACCGATGTTGTAGCGTGCGTCTACTACGAATCTGTCAAACTCGTAAGACATTCCTACAGGCACAGCGAGGTCGAAAGTGTTTACATCTTTTGCGTCATCCTTGCTGACCATGAATGCTGGCTGAAGACCTGCCTTGAGGGCAAAGTTCTTGGCCACATAATAGTTGAGTGTTACAGGAATGTTCAGATAGCCCGGATTCCAAGAGTTGTCGTCGCTTTTGCCACCTTGGAAAGAATAGAGAAGTCCACCGGCCAGACCCATCTTGCTTGTAAACTGATGCTGGATCTCAGCACCGAAAACGAAGCCAGCCTTCCAGTCTAAGTCACCTACGGTAGATACATTCAAACCGATTTTGGGCTGAATAGTAGTCGAACCTGTTCTGCTCTGTGCGAAAGCACCAATTGATGATAATGCCACAAGGGCGATGAAAAGTAATTTCTTCATAATCTCTAATTTTAAGTTGTTATTACTGGATAGTTAATTCTCTCTGATCAGGGGAGTTCCCGAAAAAACTGCCTACAAATATAGTAAAAATATGGATATGCGATTTCTTTTTTCTTTGTTTTAAGGCATTTTATATGTTTTTTATGAGATAATAACAGTTTTTTGTTGCGGTTTGCACAGAAGTTTTGCAAGTTATAGAAGCTATAGAAGTTAAAGAAGTTATCACTCCCTTCGGTCGTTAGAAGTTAAAGCCAACAGCTTTTTTGGTTGAATATTTAGCTGTAAAGCATTTGGCTTTAACTTCTCTAACTTCTGAACATGCGAAAGTTGAGTAAAGTCATTTTATTTTCCCAACTGGGGAATTATTTTTCTCCAGTTAGGGAAGTGATTTCGACACCTTTTTGAGTCGCAATGCATCGTTATGACATCTCAAATAGGCAAGAGTTTGATGGGAGATTGCCCATTATGCCGCATAATTTCTTCCAAATGAGGTCAGGATACATGAATTTGGCTCCAATTACGTGCGCTCCGAGAACAGGGAAAATCATCGGAACGATAGGTTCGTGCATGGATTTTGATGTCTGTGAGAGCAAAAATGGCACTGTTTTCGTTCATTTTTCCCAGTTTTAGCACCTTTGGAGCGGTCTTTTTTGAAGTATCATGCTTCATAGTTACCTTTTCTTTTTCTTGTAAATGGCTGATTATTAGCTTTTTAGAGAAGAAGCTGAGCTATCTGCTGTTTCAGTTTCAGTTGTTTCAATTAATTTTTTGAGGGTTGAGATTTTTCATTTTGTCAATTTTTATTATTTTATATTATTATTATTATATAT
>CAVACC010000110.1:0-8397 GCA_963587495.1 Clostridia bacterium
CGCTTATCCTAAGATTTTTTCAAAAGTTTTTGGGGCAGGTTTGCCTCATTCCAAATCCTGTTAAGAGTGCTAAATTACATATTTATCTTAAAATTTAAAATTCTTCGGTTCCTTTTGTTTAGAAAATCATATTCCTTCCCAATAAAAGTAAGATATTCATCTGCATTTTGTGGCACTGGATTTTTCTCAAAGAAATCATTATCGAGCCACAAGTTCACCTTTCTGTAGTCTTCTGACACGCAGTCTTGCAAAAAGAAGAAATCAACATATCCTTTGAAATCAACAAACAAATCAAAAAAGGCCTTGTCTTTCAATAGTGATTTATACAGCGGACTGTCCTCCCCTTGATAGTACCGCCTTATACATTCAAGTGTTAAGTCCCATCGGTCACGTATTCGCTGATGGCATCCACGGGCACAGTTAAGACTGAACCGCCGCTGTGGAAAGATAATCATTCCGCCTATTGTATAAAAATCACGGACATACTTCTCTACAAATGATTTATAGTCAGACACCTTTTCATTTACTTCATCAAGCAACGCTTTTTTGTCGCTATGGCGGAAACTCACCAATATGGAATCACTGCCAAAATAGAAGTCTTTCCATTTCAGATAAAATCTGCTTTTCCCATCGGTCAGCTCCATTTTCTCACCGCACGGCAATTCTCTACTCCAAAGTATCTGATGATATTTCCTTAGCATTGGACTTTTCGAGTCTGGATCTCTCTTTGAATAGCCAAGTTCATTGTCCCAAAATCCATCCCAATAATAAGGTGTGTCTGAAGTAAAGTCAAATGTTACATCAATATTTTCCATATCAAAATTATTATTTCTTTTCCACATCTGGCTCTGCCGCCATTATGCTTTCTTCTTCATGCATCTCATACCTCTTCCGAATCTCTTCTTTATCTACTACTGCAGAATTAGTATGTATTGTCTTAACAATTCAATTGAACGTTTCCTCCGAAACAACAGTATCATGATATTGAAGAATGGCATTATTGAGTGAATATCAGTTTATAACAATATGTGCAAGACTTGGTTTTATTACAGGAGCCTTGCGTATCAATAATCTACATCTCCGCTTTCAGCTGCTGTATCATTTCTGCCGACAGCCCCGTTATTTCCATCACAGTCGTTTCATCCATGCCCTTTGTCAGCATCTTCTTGGCAATCTCAAGACTTTTCTTTTCCATTCCTTCTGCAATACCTTCACGCTTGGCGGTGTCTACGGAATTCTTGATGTCGCGATACGCTATCTTGCAGGCTTCGTACTCCCTCAATTCCTGCGGAGTATATCTTTCTTCTACCTGTCTCATACGCATTTCTTTTTATTCCTTTGCAGGGATACGTTTTGATTCCTTTGTATTGATACGTTTTATTCTTTTGCAAAGATACTTTGAAATTTAGTAACTTCCAAATATTTAGGCTGTTTTTTAGCTAAAATGAGTAAGCGGACTGGATAATTAAAAGCTCATATAAGCAGCACGCCCTGAAGGCAAGAAGCCAATATAAGTAGCACACCCAAAAGGCAAGAAGCTCATATAAGCAGCACGCCTGAAAGGGCAGAAGCTCTTAGCCCAGGGCAACGCCCTGGGTTTTTGTGGGTCGCAAACCTGACGCCCTGTAAGGGCAAAAGCTTTAAAAATCCTGACAATTTACAAAGCTTCTGCCCTTTCAGGGCGTGCTGGGTGATATCAATCATACAGGAGGGTGTGCTGGGTGATATCAATCATACAGGAGGGCGTGCTGGATAATATCAATCATACAGGAGGGCGTGCTGCTTGAGTCATTTGCCCTGGACTAAGGGGAAGCTCTGAGGGACCAAAAAGAGAGACTACCCCGCTATAGAAACAGCTTCGGATGATAAAAAAGCGGAAATTACTGATTTTTGAAAAACACCAGAGAAAAGAGACATTTTTATCGGAAAAACCCCTTTCAGGTGTCGCATTCCCTACCAATGCGACACCTAAATGATAGGAATGCGACACATAGACAGGGGAATGCGACACCTTTTCCCAAATTATTTTTGTATATTTGTTGCATGATTGCGAGAGTGGAGCCATGCCAGACTGCTGTTCGGCATACCTGTTCATCATGCAGACAAGCCACTTATATTTCTATGAGTGTTCTTCGTCCTGACGATTCAATGGGCTTGATGGCGCAATCTTTCCCATCATAGAGGAAAGCACCCTACCCTCCTGATGAATTCACAAACAGAAATACAAGACAAAATATTTACATCAATCATTAAAAACAAAACGTGTATGAAAAAGAAACAATTACACAAACCGAATTGGCTCGTCACGATGCTGCTGCTCGTGATGGCTATCCTCATGCCTTATGAGGGGGCATGGGCACAGACGAAGCCTACCAGAGGTAATGGCTCAGTAGACAATCCTTATGAGATATCCACAGCTGCCGAACTGGCGTGGTTCCGCGACTATGTGAACAATGAATCTCAATATGCTTCAGCCACGCTGATTGCTGATATCGACTTGTCAGAGTTCTGCCATGCGGCTGATGCCGCCACAAACACAGAAGAGCTCAGTTGGGATCCTATCGGTAATGGCAGGATGTATTGTGGAACGTTCGACGGCAACGGGAAGACGATTCGCAATCTATACATCAATAGCACCATTATGAATAAAGGTTTCTTCGGCTATGCTAATAGTGGCAGTATTAAGAACATCACTTTCGACAATGCGAAGGTGAAGAACACTCATTATAATGGTACAGGAATATTGGCAGGAGTTTTTGAGAAATGTACTATTGAAAACATCAAGACCTTGGCAAACTGTTCGGTAGAAGGAACTGAAAATACAGGCGGAATTGCAGGAATAGGAACGGGCAACATCAGCAACTGCGAAAACCGTGCAATGGTGAATGGTACAAATAATGTAGGAGGTATTGTAGGCAACGCTTCCGACAATACCATCTCTTCATGCGCTAATTATGGTGCCGTAACAGGAACGGAATCCAATGTTGGAGGCATGGTTGGATATTTTAGCTCAGGAACCATTCAGAACTGCGCCAACTATGGCGATATATCGGGGGTTGACTGTGTCGGAAACCAGATAGGATATGCTCGTATATGCAATCTGAACAATGTGCTTGGCATTGGAAATGTTACTGCGACAACTTCTCAATCAGGTCTCCTTGCTGGAGTAATCTTGGATTCCTCCAGCACCGCCGCTGGCATCTTGGCATACAACAGCAGTGCAAAACTTACGATTAATGGAATTGAGCAGACTGGTGATGCCGTCAAGGCTATCGGAATAAGTTCATTATCATCTACAGGAAGGATAAAGGCATTTACTGCAGAACAGTTGAAGAGTGGATTGGTTGCTTTTTTACTCCAGGGAAATGGCTCTGAAAGTGCAAAATGGGGACAAAAACTGAACACAGACGATTATCCTTTACTTAACTCTACGAATAAGGTGTATTCGGATAGTCCTATAACCATGAAATGCTCAGGCGAGTTGGAAGGCACAGGTACTTTTACCAACACAAAGCCAGCACAGGAGGGCACATTCACGATGCAGCATGGCAATAGTATCATACATCACGAATCAGTGGATGTTACTTGCACAGTAGATGGCACAATTGAATATTGGGAATGTGATCTTTGCAATGAGACTTATTCAGATGAAAGATTGACACAACCAGTAGGTAACATTATCAAGGAGACTGCCACTGGTCACAACTATGATGAGAACGACAAGTGCACGAAGTGCCAGAAAGAAATTCAGTTCGTTAAATTGGGCAACAATAACATAACGATCGAAAAGGTATTTGGTACGAAGAAGAAAATCAGCGGTTACAATCTTTATAAATTTACAGCTCCAGAAGAGGGAACATTGGTGGTAACGGCAGACAGCCACGGCGAAGACACCTATGGCAGCCTGTGGGAGAGCCGCACGGGTGATTACTTGATTAAAAAAGATAAAGGTAGTGATAATGGTAAAGACTTCAAAATCACCTACGAAGTAAAGAAAGGCACCACTTATTATATCGGTGCCAGAGAGTATGATGGCGATGCCATCGTAGGCGAGGTCACGCTCAATGTAAAACTGATCAGTAATCAACCACCTACAGGCGTGACTGGTAATGGAACCGAGGCTGAACCTTTCATACTGAAGACGGCAGATCATCTGGCGTGGTTCCGTGACTACGTGAATGTAGGAAAGGTAAGTGCCTGTGCAAAGATTGCCGATGAAGTGGAAGTTATTGATATGAGCAGTGTGTGCCATGAGGCTGATGCCGAAAAACAGGTAGCAGAGTTCAGCTGGACTCCTATCGGTAACTCTAAGAAGTATCAAGGAACGTTCGACGGCAACGGGAAGACGATCCGTAATCTCTTCATCAGCTCCACCTCTAATGAAATTGGTTTCTTTGGCTATGCTGCTGATTGCCGCATCAAGAACATCACTTTCGACAATGCGAAGGTGAAGGGCAATGATAATTGTAGTACTGGTATTTTGGCAGGATATGTACGTTCTTGTGTGATTGAAAATATCAAGACCACAGAAAACTGTTCGGTAGAAGGACAATATGAGACTGGCGGAATAGCAGGAGGAGCTAATGGCAACATCAGCAACTGCGAAAACCATGCAATAGTGAATGGTTCATATTATGTTGGTGGTATTGTAGGCAACTGCTTCGATTCAGGAAATTCCATCACTTCATGCGCCAATTATGGTGAGATAACAGGCACGGAGCATTTCGTTGGAGGTATAATTGGATATTTTGGTGAAGGAAGCCTCCAGAACAGTGTCAATAATGGCAATATTACGGGAAATGCTCGCGTCGGAAACTTGATAGGATATGCTAATATATGCAATATTAACAATGTGTTGGGTATTGGCAATATTACTGCTAACCATGCAGATTGTAATGGTCTCATTGTCGGATACATTGCAGATGCTTCCAGCTCTGCTTCTGGCATCTTAGCATACAACAGCAGTGCTAAGATGACCATCAAAGGAAAGGAACTGACGGGTGATGCCGTCGTGGCTATCGGAAGTGGCTCATTGACCTATCCTGAAGGTAAGAATGAAGCAGACGTGGTCAAGGCATTCACCCCTGAGCAGCTGAAGAGCGGCGAAGTGGCTTACCTGCTCAACGGCTCCACATCTGTTCCTACCGAAGAAAGCACCTTGGCGTGGTATCAGAAACTCGGCACAAATGCTTATCCTGTACTGAAAGCTGCAGAGGGCAATACTGTATATCATGGATCATTCCGTTACTGCGACAATACGGCTGCCTCATATAGCAACAGCACTTCTGAGGATGAATTGGTTCACCAAATGTCTGCCACCTTGGCAAGTCCTGAGCATGACGCCGACGAGCCTATCTATCACATGGGCTGCCGCAACGAGGGCTGTACCCTGCACAAGTATGTTGCCGACAAGGCTGGAAACATCGAGGTGACAAAGGAGGCAAACAACAAGTTTGTAGCGACCGAAGACCTGACACTCGCCGACGGCGAGGACTTCAAGGACTATGAGGCGTTCACCTCCAAGACCATCTCTTACAGCCGAACCATCCCTGAGGGCGCAGCCTGGGGAACACTCTGCTTGCCATTCGCCATCGACCTGAGCCAGGAAGCAGAATGTGACTTCTATCGTCTCACAGGCATTGATGCTTCTAAGGAATGCATCACCATAGAGAGTTATGCTGAGGGCGTAATCCCTGCCGGCACACCGGTACTCTTCAAGATGAAGGAGGGCGAGACGGTGCTCAGTCTCTCTGCTGTCGCTGCCGAAATCGCTACTGCCCCACTGTCAGGAAACCGCTCCGATGTCAACCTCGTTGGTTCGTTCACTCAGATCAGTGGTGAGAATCTTGCGACAAGCGACTACGTCATTGGCGAGGACAAGTTCTGCCGCGTCTCCGACTTGCACGACGCCGCTATCCTACCGATGCGTGCATACCTCCATCCATCCGACGCATCACTTACGTCAGCTGCTAAACTGAGCATCGGAAAGAACGATGGCAGCACTGCCATTGACCACCTCAACGCCATCAGCCGTGATGCCGACGCAGAATACTACGATGCGAATGGTCGTCGCACCCATGGTCTGCAGAAGGGTCTGAACATCGTGAAACGAGGCGGCAAGACGTATAAGATCATGGTCAAGTAAGTTTCGCAAAGGCGAAAGCAGAGCCTGATATATCAAAAAAAGGTCTATATGCCACGATGTAAAGTGGTGTATAGACCTTTATTTTGAGAAAATATTCTTGTTTTAATAGAGGAGTTTTGGAGAAAAATAGTATCTTTGCAGCGGCTGGAACTTGGAAAAGTGGCAAAAAACGCCCTAAAAAAGGTTGGAAAAGCTCCATTTTTTAGTCTAAAATAGGTTGGAAAAGTTCCGTAAAACCTATAAATATGGTTAGAAAAAGTAATAAAGATATGCTTAACAGAAAGATATACAGCTATTTACGCAATTTCTTCGTAACAGAAAAAAAAGCGCTTCTCATTTCAGGTGCTCGTCAGGTAGGTAAGACTTTTGCAATCCGAAAAGTTGGAGAGGAATGCTTTGCAGATGTAGTGGAGTTCAATTTCCTCAATAATCCTAAGTATAGGGAGGCATTTAAGTCTCCTTCTGATGCTAAGGAAATCCTCTTGCGCCTTTCAGCCTTGGCAGAGAAGAAGCTTACTCCAGGTAATACTCTTGTTTTCTTTGATGAGGTACAGGAATGTCCGGAGATAGTTACTGCCATCAAATTCTTGGTAGAAGACGGTAGCTATCGCTATGTGATGAGTGGATCGTTGTTAGGGGTAGAGTTGAAGGACATCCGCAGTGTACCTGTTGGCTATATGGCAGAGAAAGAGATGTTTCCTCTCGATTTTGAGGAATTTGCAGAAGCAGTAGGCATGAGCACAGGAGTAATGGCCCATGTCAAGGAGTGCTATGAGCAATGCAAGGTGGTGGACGAGGTTGTGCATAATAAGCTGAATGACCTCATTCATCTTTATCTCATCATAGGAGGAATGCCTGAGGCTGTCCAAAAGTATATTAATACGAATAATTTACAGATAGTACGTGAGGCACAACGAGAAATCATGCACCTCTACGGAAAGGATATAGCCAAGTATGACCCGAAGAACAAGCTGTATATCAAAGATATTTTCGATTTAATACCTTCAGAACTGAATGCCAAGAACAAGCGTTTTATTTTGAAGGCATTAAATGAAAAGGCAAAGTTTGGGCGTTACAGAAATTCTTTCTTATGGCTATCTGATGCAGGCGTAGCACTCCCAACTTATAATGTAGAAGAACCTCGTTTGCCATTAAAACTCGGTGAACAGCGCAATTTGTTTAAGTTGTTCATGAACGATGTGGGGTTGTTGGCAAGTCAGTATGCTGCCAACATAGCGATAGACTTACTTACGGGTACAACAGAAATCAACAATGGAGCCATTTATGAGAATTTTGCAGCGCAAGAATTACGTGCTCACGGATACAATCTTTATTATTTCAATAATAAGAAGCAGGGGGAACTGGACTTTGTAATAGAAGACAGAGGTAAGATTTTGCCGATAGAAATTAAGTCGGGCAAGGATTATAAACGTCATAATGCACTCTCTAATGTGATGAACAATGAGGAGTATGCTATCCCTCGCGCCATAGTTTTTTCAAATGGCAATGTTCAGGTCGTAGGCAAGATTCTCTATTACCCTATCTATATGTTGATGTATCTTCAACCCGAAATGATAAAGAAACCTATATTCAGGTTTGAACCAATTTAGGCTTTTATTACTTTTAAATTGATGATAGCGCTGGAAAAAGGTCTATATGCCACGATGGAAAGTGGTGTATAGACCTTTTATTATATGCGAAAGTTGAGTAAATTACAGCAGGGATACGAGCGTGCAGCGTATGGCAAGAAGGTGTTAAAAGCTCTTTCTGAGAAACTGTGTCTGAAATACGGTGAGGGTTGGTCTTATTCTAATTTAAGACAAATTCGTCAGTTCTATTTGGCGTATGCAAATTTGACAGACGGTGTTTGTCAAATTCAGTTTGATTTGTCATGGTCGCATTTTCTTATCCTTATGCGTATTGAGAATCATGATGAGCGCAACTTCTATGAGATTGAGGCCCGATTTTGTTTATTCGGAGTCTAAACTGGAGGCCAGTAGCATCGTCCGCCATCAGCCGTGATGCCGACGCAGAATACTACGATGCGAAGGGTCACCGCACCCATGGTCTGCAGAAGGGTCTGAACATCGTGAAACACGACGGCAAGACGTATAAGATAATGGTTAAGTAAGTTTCGCAAGTATATTCCACACGCCCTAAAAGGGCCAAGAAGCTCATATAAGCAGCACGCCCTGAAGGGTAGGGTGTTCAAAATTCGAATCAAAAATCCGGTATAAAAATGGTGTTATTTC
>CAVACC010000111.1:0-8364 GCA_963587495.1 Clostridia bacterium
ATATTGATACATTTCCACGACTTATCGATATATTTTTGTATCTTTGCCACCTAATAAATAGAGAATAAAACAAGGAATACGATATGTTAATAGGCAGAGAAAATGAAATAGCAACACTCCACGGACTGATGAGTTCTGATGAATCACAATTCGTGGCTGTTTACGGAAGACGACGTGTCGGCAAGACCTTTCTTATCAGAGAGGCCTACAAGAGTCATTTTGTTTTCCAGCATACCGGCACATACGGAGCCACTCGCAGGCAGCAGTTAAGCGACTTTCGAGAATCTCTTTATCTTGCCGGAATGGGAAAATGTGCAATGCCCAAGACATGGTCTGAGGCATTTGGACTGCTGTGGAATTTCCTGAATACGTTTCCGGAAAACGAAGAGAAGAAGGTTATCTTCATTGATGAACTTCCCTGGATGGACACTGTTAAATCAAACTTTGTCCGTTCACTCGACCATTTCTGGAACGCATGGGCTTCTACGAGAAAAGACCTTATCCTGGTCATCTGTGGAAGCGCCACATCATGGATCATCGACAATGTGGTCATGAACTATGGTGGCCTTCACAACCGTCTTACATGCAAGGTTCTGCTGCAACCATTCACCCTCAGAGAATGCAAGCAGTATTGCGAAGCGAAGAATCTGGGCTATAAGGACCGACAGATTCTCGAAGCTTACATGGCCTTGGGAGGAATCCCATACTATTGGAGCTTCTTGAAAAAGGGAATGAGCGTGGCACAGAATTTCGACCGGATATTCTTCCAGCCAGATGGAGAACTCACACAAGAGTTTGATGCTCTCTACGCTTCCCTGTTCAAGAAGCCACGCTGTCATATAGCAATCATCACAGCGCTTGCCAAGAAGAAACAGGGACTGCTCAGAGATGAGTTGCTGAAAGCGTCGAAACTCTCAGACAACGCAGATTTCTCGAAAGCGCTGCAGGAACTGGAGCAGTGCGGTTTCATCCGCAAGTTCACAGCCATCGGCAAGAAGACGAAGGATGCTACCTTCCAGCTCATAGACAACTACACCCTATTCTACTTCGATTTCATATCGGAGAACACCAATGGGGATGAGCATTTCTGGTCTTCATCCGCAGGTTCATCCATCCATTACGGTTGGGCAGGAAGAGCATTCGAGCGTGTCTGCATGCAGCACGTCAACCAGATCAAGGCAGCACTCGGCTTCTCAGCAGTCGTGAGCAGCGTTCATTCCTGGTCATATAAGGGAACGAAAGACCCTGCCACAGGCAAGACGCTGACGAAGGGAGCACAGATTGATATGCTCATCGACAGAAATGACGATACAATTAATCTCTGTGAGATGAAATATACCAACGCCCCTTACGTTATTACAGAAGAAGAGGACAACCGCATCCGCAACCGAAGGGAGACCTTCATCAGGGAAACAGGCACCGAGAAAACGGTACTCATCACGATGATCACCTCCTATGGACTTGCGCCGGGCGGCTATTCTGATGACATCCAATGCCAGCTGACGATGGCAGATTTATTCAGATAAAAGCCGACCTCTCAAAAATGATAAAAAAACACGTTTTAGCACGAAAATGCAGATTTTGAGTGTTTACAAAGGTTAAATATGTTAAATCTTCAACCCCTAAAAATGGGTGTTTGTAAAGATATATGACATACAAAATGAATGAAATCAAGTGAAATTAAGTGAAAATACGAAAATCGTAAGTAGCTGATAATCAACATTCTTTTCATTCAGAAGGAAAGCGGCTCACAAATAGCACGTCAGTACTTAATCGATTGAGAATCAACGACATTCATTATTTGCGTGGGAAAGTGAAGGCGTAGAAAAGGGCTTAAAAAGATACTTGAAAAAAGTAGGAAAGTGGGACTAAAAAGCACTGAATATCAGATAATTAAGGAGATAAAAACCCTTATATTTTAGCCCGGCTACCATATGGCTCAAAACTATGTTAAATAGCTGATATTCAACTGATTACGTATGGTGCATCGGAAAGTAACCACCTGGACAGCTCTAAAAAGAACATTTTTATAACTGCTTGCAAGCCACCTACTTAGGTGGCTTTTTTCGTCTTAACACATTCCATTTGTAGTGTGCTCGTGTTGTACATCGGAAGAAAGAAGCTGAGAAAAAAAGCAAGAGAAAGTAAGAAGGACGATGCTCAGAATTTGCAAAGTCTGGAAATCGCTTCTCGACCTTTCTTGACACCTTCAGATGTCGCATTTCTTCTTGGTGTTAGTGTTACTACAGTGTATCGATGCTTTACTTACGTCGTCTATCGAATCCGGGCTTTTCTGCGTGCAAAACATGCCCAAAAATGCGTTAAGATTTGTAAAATGCTTGATGTAAGTCATAATATTTGTTAATTTACATTCTACATGTAGAACATATAGATTTTGGTTATTTATGTATTTAATTTTATCTTTGTCATCGGTTACAATCTACCTGTCTAAGCATACTTCCTATTGGAAAACTCCCTATATAAAGAGCGTTCACCTTTCGGACTTTTTCTTCCTCAAGGGTTCACCGTTTGACGTCATTTGTGACATCTCCGTGAATACCTGTGAAGGGTGGGTTCACGCCCTGAAACCCGTCTGTTTATCGGACTTCCGACGCTGATGTGAAGGGTGAACCCTCGTTTCTTACTTTAACACGCATACGCGAAAGAAATTAAATAAAGAAAGAAAATAACTATATGGGTAATGCCATAAAACATATATAAAAAAAGAATATATTAAAAAAGGCGTTCACAACGTCACGCGATGGCCTCATGGCGTCTGTTTCGCCGCCCAGTTGGACGGCAGGGGCAGACTGTTAGAGAAATGGTTTGTCATCGAGAAGGAAGGTGCCGAGCTCAATACGGAATCCTTCTATTGTGCAAGCGACAAGATGGAACAGGACGCCTGCCAATGACTAACAGAGATTTCCCGGTAAGTCACTGAGCTTTCTCAGTGACTTACTGAGACATGACAAACATTATATCGCAAACGAAGAAATTTTCGCCCGTCCAGCGTGAGATTATTTACGATTTTATAGGTGATCCATCATTTTTTTGCACTTTTTTTTCGGTCTATGCCCATTAGCGTATAGTTGACTCGCAAAAATGCCGTAACTTTGCATAAGAAAAAGCTGCACTCGGCAATTTGAAAGCAGCTTTCATTGCGCTCATTTGCAGTTTCTTTGCATAAGAAAAAGCTGCACTCGGCAATTTGAAAGCAAGCTTTCATTGCACTCATTTGCAGTTTCTTTGCATCGTCATTCAGAGAGAGTGACTTAGCAAAACACCGGGACGAGCGCGCAGCCCTCCATCGCAGGGGGGGGGCGGTACCTCTCAGGGCGGTGACAATCCATCTGCTGGAGACGACAATCCCGAAGGCAACGATGGTGAATAGCCATCGCCCCTCCGGGGGCTCAAATTAAACATTAAACACTAAACATTTAAAACCATGATCACAATGAAAAAAGAAAATTGGAAAGCAGTCATCAACTTCATCATCACCGTACTCACAGAGATAACCAGCGCTTTTTGCGTCAGCTCCTGTCAGTGCCGACACCCGTACCCTGGCACAGAAGGTGACGATGGAGGATTAGCAAGATTTTCAAAGATCTCTCGTGCTTACAGCGTATAGCTGCTTAGCGCATTATTGAATTATCAACGAACTATTGTTCTACTAAAAGACAATATTTTTTCGAATAACATGACGAAAACATCAATTTATTTGCTTTAGGAGTGTTATTTTTATGAAAAATGTTGTTTTTCGAAGAAAAAACAGTTAAATGAGAAATGTGAGGTAAAGAGTGAGGTAAAGAGAAATGATGTAATGGCACCCAAGATGATACGTGAACATTCAGGATGGCAAGCCTTATCTTCATGTAGATAACGGGACAGCAGGTTAAGGACAACAATGGTGAAGCTTTGCCTCTGGTGACAATCCTCAAAGGCGAGAAGAGTTTCCCGGTTTTCATCACAACTTTCACCGTTGTGAACAAGGAGACAAGGGAGAAAATCAAATACGATGACTACCGCCTGATGTCCGAGGAGCGACGCAAGGAGTATAACGTATATCCCAAATTGCAGGTTTACAATGTGTTTAATGTGGCGCAGACCAACTTGCAGGAGGCTCGTCCGGAACTCTACAAGAAACTGGAGGCAGCTGCAGGAGTGAACAGACCTTTGAATCAGGGTGATGCTCCTGACCTCTCCAAAATCAATCTCTCACCAACTAAATACCGTGGCGATGATCTCCTTGTTGAAGATGAGCATTATGCTGTTGTATATAATCCGACAGTTGGAGGTACATACGATGTGATGCGCAAGGTAAGCGCAGAGGAAATCAAGGATAACATCATCCGCTACGGTCTCCCAGAGGATACAACAGATGACGTGAAGGAAGTTGCCAAGCAAATGGAAAAAGAAGAGGTTGTTGCTCAGGAAGAAGAGCAACATTACCATCGAGGACGATAATTTATCCCATTCAATTAAAGACAGTCACTTTGTTGGCTGTCTTTTTTTGATGTTATAAATATGGGGAATTACTTTTCAAGCAGTATTGTAAGAACAGCAATAAAAACGAGTGCGCTCCTACCGAATCAAAAAGAATCACAATGAAAGAAGAATTAGCAGAAAGCATCTTCGGTTGCCTGGAGCGCATCGAAGAGAAGTTAGATAAGCAGCCCGTTCAGACGGAACAGGGCGAGAGTGAGAACAACCGGAATCTGGCAGAGGCATTGTCGCCTTTGGTGGACTCCATGAACAGGACAAATCGGAATCTCTGTGTCCTTCGCGACGGTTTGAAGATTATCTCTGACCGTCAGAAAAAGGACAAGGAGGATTTGATGGTAACCGTCAAGTTCGTCATCAACTACGAGGACTCCATCCGTCGCCGTTATGAGATGATGCAGGATGCCGCCATGCGCGACAGCATTGGACGTCTGATGATACGACAGTCGCAGGACATTAAGAAGAAATTGAAGTAAATTCTATAGACATTTACAATCCTATCTTCCATATCCTGTAGAAGTTCCACAGGATTTTGGAAGATAGAATTTATATTTTGAGAGTCTATATTATAGAAAAGGCTATTTCACTTCCCTCTCTTGTATGGCCTTACCACTTCCCCAGGCCTGACCAACCTTCTCGCCAACTACGCGATGCTACAGGCATTGGGTGTCAGCAATGCGGCGGTCAGCATTCCAGCAAAGAAGAGTCTGTGGGTCTTCATATCCAACACGTTTTTACTTATAACTCTGCTCGTAGATGGCCAGATAGTCCTCGTCCGAGAGGGGCAGTGGGTCGGCGGTGATGTCGCCGCCCAGCACCTCGTGGATGTGCTGCGGCCACTTCTGCAGTTCGTCGCGAGTGATGCCGTAGTCGCTCATCTTCAGACCTGCACAGCCCACGGCGGCTATCAGACGGTCGAGTGCCTGAATGAAGTCCTTGCCGCTCTTTGGGTTCTCCACACCCATTGCACGGGCCATCTTCATCATCGGCTCCTCGGCAGCCTTGCGCTCGGCAAAGAAATCGAAGTAGGCGTGAGAAATCATAATCAGACCTGCACCGTGAGGCAGCGAGTCGTGATAGGAGCCCATCACGTGCTCCATCGTGTGCTGCGACGTGCAGAGCATGTAGTAGCCAGCCAGTGAGTTGGCCAGGGCCATGTTCGAGCGGGCCTCGCGGTCCTGTCCGTCGGCGTAGGCTTTTGGCAGGTTGGCGGCAATCAGTTCGATAGCCTTCAGTGCGAACATCTCGCCCATCGGGTGTTCGTTCTTGTTAATCACGCTCTCGGCAGCATGGAAGAAAGCATCCATGCCCTGATAGGCCGTGAACTTCGGGGGAACACTCATCATCAGGTCGCTGTCAACCACCGAGATTGTTGGGAACATCGAGATGTGGAACACGCCCGTCTTTTCCTCCAACTCGTCGTTGGAGATGACGGAGAACATATCCACCTCCGAACCCGTGCCAGCCGATGTGGTGATGGCGATGAGCGGAGCGCTGGGGTTCACGAAGTCCTTGTGACCGCCCTTCTGCGAGAAGGCGTAGTCCCAGATGTCACCGTCGTTCACCATCATCAGGGCTATGCACTTGGCGCAGTCCATCACCGAGCCGCCGCCCAGCGCCACCACGAAGTCGCAGTCGTTCTCACGAGCCTTGGAGGCACCGTCCATCACGTTGTGGTTCGTCGGGTTGGGCCTGATCTCGTCAAACAGCACATGCTCCACGCCTACGGCGTCGAGTTCCTTCTCCACGGACTCCAAATAGCCATACTTTTTTGTTGAACTGCCGTTGCTCGTGGCAATCAGCGCCTTTCTGCCTGGCATCCGCTCCAGATGCAAGTTCTTCAACTGTCCTGCGCCGAACAATACCTTTGTCGGCATAAAAAACTGAATATTGTACATACCTTTTTTATTTTTATACGTTATACATGATGTTTGTCTTGATTCGATGATGCAAAATTACACAGAAAACCGCCTCCGCTGGTTTTCCCAAACGTCATTTTTACTTTGCTGAGAAGCCATTAACGCAGTTTTAACATAAAATAGCCGCAGAGAAAAGCAGAAATATCCGCAGAGAAAAGTGAAATATTGCGGAATATTCGTAACTTTGCGCCCTGTAAACAACAAAACGAGAAGATTATGGCATTAGACGCAGGGGTACAGTTGTACAACTTTATGGAGACCTTCTACTGTTGCACGGTGGACAGCAAGAAGGAGTTTGAATCGGTGGTGTCGGAACACATGCTGGTGTATGTGATCAGCGGCGAACTGGACGTGCTGCTGCACGACCGTCGCCGGCACTTGCAGCGCGGACAGGCGTACCTGATTCGCAAGAACTTCAGGGCTCACAAGATAGAATACCCGTCGAAGGACGGCAAGCCGTTCAAGGGGCTGTTTCTGCAACTGAAGGCACCTATGCTGAAGAAGACGATGCACGAGTATGCACTGGGCCGCAATGACGTGAAGCCCTACAGTTCGAAGTCGCCCTACGTAATGCTGCCCGACAACCCCGTGATAACGGGGATGTTCCGCTCGCTGGAGGGATTCTTCGACGCGGGCCACTGTCCGTCGGAGCAGCTCATGGAGGCGAAGATCAAGGAGGTGATACTGACGCTCATCGAGATGATGCCGGAACTGAAGAGCGTGCTCTTCGACTTCGTGGAACCGTGGAAGGTGGACCTGCGCGAGTATATGAACGCCAACTTCGCAAGCGACCTCGACCTGGAGGGGTTTGCCCACTACACAGGGCGCTCGCTGTCGGCCTTCAAGAAGGATTTCGTGGAGGCATTCCACGAGTCGCCAATGAAGTGGATTGTGAGCCGACGGCTACAGGAGGCCAAGCAATTGATGGAGCAGCGGGGCGAGCGGGCCAACGACGTGTATCTGCGCGTGGGCTTCAAGAACCTGAGCCACTTCTCCACCGCCTTCAAGCGCCAGTTTGGCTTTCCCCCCTCGGCCATCATGATGGCATGAGAACGATACATTTTAATTTTATATAGGAGAAGAATATGAAAACAATGATTTTAGTAATGACAGCAACGGTAATGCTCAGCGCAAACGCCAACGAAGTGGAATTTTAATGGATAGAGGATATGACAGAATTAGAGAAACTGAAGGCAGGACTGGAATACTGCTACGACGACCCTGAGGTGGACGGGCTGAAGCAGCGGGCCATCGTGTGGTGCAAGGAGTACAACGCCATCGACGACACCGACTACGAGTCACAGTACGCCTATCTGAAACGGATGCTCGGCTCGGTGGGCGAGAAAGTGTGGATAGCCAAGACGTTCAACTGCGACAACGGCAAGAACATCCACATCGGACGCAACTTCACGGGCAACTACAACCTGACCATCCTCGACATCCGCGAGGTGTGGATAGGCGACAACGTGATGATAGGCCCCGGTACGCTCATCTCCACCGTCAACCACCCGCTCACGCCGATGGGCCGCCGCCAGCACCTGGGCATCGCCAAGCCCGTGCGCATCGGCAACGACGTGTGGATAGGCGGCAACGTCACCATCCTGCCCGGCGTCACCATCGGCAACAATGTGGTGGTGGCTGCAGGCGCCGTAGTGACCAAGGATATCCCCGACAACACCCTCGTCGTCGGCGTGCCAGCGAAGAAAATCAGGGACTTGGAGGACGATACGAAGGAATAAATTCTTGGCTCAGGGGAGGTTGTCCATGGATATATACCTCTCCAAACCAAAATATTTCTCATTCTGATTTACGATTGAATCTCTGAATTCGTTCTTTGACTATTCGTAAATAGGTACGTCTCAGCTTGTCATTCAAAAAAGAATTGTTGACCAAATGCTCTACTTCGTCAGGCAAGACAGAAAAAGAGTCAAGAATCATTTCTATA
>CAVACC010000112.1:0-7733 GCA_963587495.1 Clostridia bacterium
AGTTGGAGAAGAACCCATGGGATGAGTATGAGGCAATCTACACTCCAGGTTCTGTACACAAGGGTACTATCACAGAGTTGATGGACAAGGGTGCCGTTATCACACTCGCTGAGGGTGGTGAAGGCTTCGCTACTCCTAAGCACCTCGTTAAGGAAGACGGCAGCCAGGCTAAGAAGGGCGAGGAGCTCGACTTCAAGGTAATCGAATTCGTTAAGGAGACAAAGCGTATCATCCTCTCTCACTCTCGTACATTCGAGGAGGGCAAGGACGATGTTAAGGCATCAGCTCCACGCAAGCACAACAACGGTGGTGCACGCAAGAACGAGGCAGCAGCTATCAACAACGTAGCAGCTGGTACTTCTCTCGGTGACATCGATGCTCTTGCTAAGCTCAAGGCTCAGATGGAGGGCAAGGCTTAATCATCAGCCTGTCTTCTGCATAAGTTGAATCATAATAGATATCACTTATAAATACCAAGGACCGGTTCTCTTCCGAGAACTGGTCCTTTTTTTTATCCCAATCATATATTCATTTCTTTAAGGCTGTTGACCATCACTTCCAATGCCGAAGGAAGTGATAAATTTCTCTAACTGCAATAATTTCTTAACTTGCTAAAGTTCAATACATATTATGCAAATTGTTGCCAGTATATGATGAAATTGTTTTTTCTCTTGTATATAAATCTATATTCCGTAATACGGAATGTATATTCCAAATCACGGAATGTACGTTCCGAACTACGGAATGTACGTTCCGTATTACGGAATATAGATTTTTATAGCTTAAACAAAACATTTACTCATCACTCGCATGTCTGCCGAATAGCTCTTTTTACTTTTTTACCTTTTTACTCTTTTACCTTTAAATATCCTTTTTACTCCAAAAACATCTTTTTCTTGAAAAACATTTGCACGTTAAAAGTTTTTGTCGTAACTTTGCAGCCGAAAAATTTGGGACATAAATTTGAGAGAAATACAATAATAGAATATGAAAAAGTTATATACAATAGTTTCACTGATGCTTTCATCTCTTAGCATCATGGCCACAGATTTTAAAGATTGTTCTATGGCCATCAAATCCAATATCAGTAGTAGCATTGAGAAGAGTAATACTACTGTCTCTATTAATGGAAGTACATTTTCTATCAATGGTTTGAAATACGGCAACACAGACCTCGGCAATGTAGAACTTACTAATCTTCAGGTTATTGAAGGCTATAGCGACGGCACCAAGGTCTATGCCACCTCAGCGCCACAGTATATCACTATTGGAGGAGAAAAGGTTGCAGCCAACTTCCGTGGTGAGGTACGCAACAGTAAATTCCGCGGCATCCTCAACTTGACAGTTAATGGCAGCAATTATATTGCCATGATTGGTGATAAAGCAGACGAGTTAGGACAGTTGCCAAATGCAGGGTTCGAAGAATTCCATGATGCGTCAGGTACAAAGGAACCTAACGGATGGCACTCTTTCAAGACTTGCGCAGGCGGTCTAAGTGGTACTGCAAAGAATGCCAAAAACACCTTTATAGAGTCTACAGAAAAGCATTCTGGCACTAATTGCGTAAAGGTACAATCAGACATTCTTACAGTTCTTGGCTTTATTTCTCAGCCAGCCAACGGAACCATGACAACAGGTCGCCTTTATGCTGGTGCCACCGATGCTGCCAGTGCAGCCAACAATTCAACCATGGACTTTGCTGACAAAGCTAAAGATGGCAATGGAGATCCCTACTACCCTATTTTCACCACCAAGCCAGATGCCATGACGGTATGGGTGAAGTTCAAAGGCAATGTCAAAGACCACCCTTACGCAACAGTCAAGGCTATTCTTGCAAATGGCAGAGTACAAGATCCAGAAAAAGATGATTACAAGGAAAATGTCATTGCACGAGCAGCAAACGCGCAAATTGAAAGCAAGAATTTTGCATGGCAGGAACTCAACATCCCATTCAAATATGAAAACAAAAACACCCCTAAGGGTGTGCTCGTAACGATTTCTACCAACGCAGAAGCAGGTAAGGCAAGTAATAAAAAGTCTAATCTGGACGTTATCTATGTAGACGATATCGCAATGATATACAACTCAGGTCTGAAATCAGCACAGTATAAGAATACCAACCTCTCGTTTGCAGACAACAAGGCTGCTATCGAGATTGAGGGTAAAGCAAACGAAGCAGACTTCAGCATCGCCTCAGACGGTGAGGGAGCTTACATCAGCAAGGTTCTGAAAACCAACGAAGGCGAAACAGGAAAGTCAACCCTGTATATAACCATTACCTCTAACGATTTGCAGAAATCCAACTGCTTCGAGGTTGCCATCACAGACAAGACTGCTACAGGTATCTTCAACATCAAAAGCGACAGCAACACTACATCATCTACCCTGTACAATCTTGCAGGACAGCAAGTTTCCAACAGCTACAAGGGCATTATCATTAAGAATGGTAAGAAGTACATCAACAAATAAGACTACCGTATACGTTTAAGAAGCAAGGGATGCAATTAGCTTTGCGTCCCTTGTTCGATATAGACAAAAATTAACTTACTTTCATCTATAGTCCTCATTTTTGAGGAATTTTTAGAAAACATTTGGTTAGTAGCTTTTTTTGTCGTAACTTTGCACACGATATATTACAAGTTTAATTTATATGAGATTAATCAAATTAGCAGTAGCCTCCATGCTACTCAGCATATCCCTTACATCTTGTTTCAAAGATGAACCCGAGAATGCTGAGTGCGATATAGAACAGGCTTACATCACCACAGATGATTATAGAACCATGTTTTTCTATGCCTCTGATGCACAAGTAGATGTACCATCAGACGACAAAGAAATTCACTTTACGGTCCGCTCAAGTGCCGACCTGACAGCTATAGCTCCTCAATTCAAATTGACCGAAGGAGCAACCATCTCTCCAGAGAATGGCAGTGTACACGATTTTTCAGACCCTTCCAATCCTGTAGAGTACACGGTAACTTCAGAAAACGGAAAATGGAGCCGTACTTACAAGGTATATTTTGACGTGTTGCAAGAAATAGAAGGAGCAAAAGTATGCGATTTCTCCAACTACAAGTTGAGCAATGACAGCAAATACTTCATTTGGTACGATAAGGTAGACGGAAAGGAACTCCGCAACTGGGCAACAGGAAATCCTGGCTTTAAGATAAGCAACAGCAGCGCCAACTGGGACGAGTATCCCACAGTACCAACCTCAGATGGCGAAGAACACAAGAACTGTGTCAAGTTGACAACCCGCCGTACCAGTTCACTTGCCGACATGGTAAAAATGCCAATAGCGGCGGGCAACCTTTTCATCGGAACATTCGATGCCTCCAATGCACTTAAGGACGCAATGAAGGCCACACACTTTGGTCTGCCATTCAGTTTCAAGACCAAGCCCATCTACTTTAGCGGTTATTACAAATATCTTCCTGGAGAAAAGTTCACCAACCGCAGCATGAAGGAAATAAAAGACCGTATTGATGAAGGAACCATCTATGCTGTTTTATACGACAATCACGACAAGAATGGAAAGGCAGTCGTCCTGCATGGTGATGACGTGCAGACGAGTCCACAAATTGTAGCCATTGCCATCTTGCCAAACATCGGAAAGACAGAAGAATGGACTTACTTCAATATCCCATTCAACTACAAGAAAAATATAGATGCCGAGAAGCTAACCAATGGCGGTTACAGTCTGGCCGTTGTATGCTCATCAAGTGTGGACGGAGCCATTTTCCAAGGAGCAATAGGCAGTACACTATGGGTAGACAAAATTATTGTAAAATGTGAAGATGACAACTAATCAAATGAAAAAATATACATTATCATTTCTTTTCCTGCTGGTTGTCATAAACAGCCATGCATGGAATGCTATCAAGCTGTTGCACAACTATAACTATTATGCCAGATTTGGTTATAATCTGGGCGGAACAGCACCAGTTGGCATGCCCGCTACAATCCGTTCACTCGACAGCTACAGCATCCGCCCCAACTTCTCGCTTGGTGTAGACGCCCATCATCCCTTTAACGAAAAATGGGGAATCATGTTTGGACTTCATTTCGAGAACAAAGGCATGAAAACAGATGCTACCGTCAAGAACTACCACATGAAGATAACACGTGGCAACGAAGAGTTGGAAGGTATGTTTACCGGAAGTGTTGTAACCAAAGTAGACCAAAGTCTTGCTACGATCCCCGTACAAGCCACCTACGATATCAGCAAAAAGGTACGTGTCAAGTTAGGTCCTTACTTCTCGTATGTCACCTCACACAAGTTCAACGGTTACGCATACAATGGTTACATCCGTGTAAGAGAGGATGGACATCCTAAAGACGACCCAACAGGACAGAAAGTAGAACTTGGCAATGGCGATGGTTCGCGTGGAGACTATGATTTCTCTACAGACATGCGTAACTGGCAGTTTGGTATCGACGCAGGTGCCGACTGGTATATCACCAAACGATGGGGAGCTTCGGTAGGACTGACATGGGGACTCTCGGAGATATTCAAAAAGGACTTTGATGTCATCGAACAACCTCTCTACCCCATCTACGGAACTATAGGCATTATTTATCAATTAAAATAATTTTAAACTTAGAAAACAATGAAGAAAAATCTATTCTATTTCTTATTGGCAGCACTCTGCACAGTAAGTTTCACTGCATGTAGCAGTGATGACAATGGTGATGGCGAAAATGGTGGCTTCACCGAGTTGGAACACGTATGGAAGCTTGAGCCTACAGTAATGTATGACGCATCAGGCAATGTAATCACTAACCCTGACGATGCCGTAAAATGCACAGGCTCGGTCCAGGTAACATGGGATTGCCCAGAGGGTACAAGCCTCAAGTGGGGTGAAGGTGATGATGCCACGGAAATTCCTGTAGCATCCATCAAGCAACTTGCCGAGAATATGGGCAACGCAAACCTGCCATCAGTTCTCAAGAGCGTAGAGTTCAAGTCTAATGGTCAGATTGTAGCAGTGTACAAGGATGCAGCAACCACTTCTATTGCTAACGATGGTTGGAAGACTGCCTCAGACTATGCTACCTACAAAAAGTTAAACAACAACAAGATTCTTGTTTTCCTCAATACCGCCAAGGTTACAGAGGGTATGGAGGCAGACGAGAAAGCAGCCCTCACCGAAGTACTCAAAATATTCCAGGACGGTATTCCTGTCAACATTCGTTGGAGTGCCAGCAACACCAAGGCATACTTCTACATTGATAAGGCATTCGTCACTTCTTTGTTGGACAACCAGACACTCAAGACAATGTTGGATCGCCTCGCCAACACTGATGCTGAAACAAATAGTACTGTTATCATGATCAAGGCTATTATAAGTTCAGCAAAGGACGTTATGAACAAGACTACAAAATTTGAGGCAGGCTTGGAACTGATGCAGTAATCACATCCCCTACTCTCAAATTAATATAACGGGAGACAAACGAACAGTTTTCGTTTGTCTCCCGTTTGTTTTATATCAACCCATATTCGAGCATTCGCAACTTCTGAACTTGCGAAAATTCAGTTACAGAACTATTATCAGAAACACTTTTTTCAGTAAAAGCTTTGTTAAGTCTGAATTTTAAGCTAACTTTGCAAAAGATATATGTAGAACTAAACTTTATCAGCGAATGAAACATTACGAGATAGACAAAAATATGCGTTATTTGCAACTGTTGGCACAGTCGTTCCCAACAGTGGCAGAAGCCAGCACCGAGATTATCAACCTGCAAGCCATTCTCAACCTTCCTAAAGGTACAGAACACTTCCTGGCTGATATCCACGGCGAATACGAGGCTTTCCTACATGTACTGAAAAACGCATCGGGAAACATCAAGCGAAAGGTGAACGAACTCTTCGGAAACACCTTGCGCGAATCGGAGAAACGTGAGTTATGTACGCTCATATACTATCCTGAGCAGAAACTGGAACTGGTGAAGCAACACGAAACCGACATCAACGACTGGTACCACATCACACTGCACCAGTTGGTGGCTGTATGCCGTGATGTGTCGAGCAAATACACCCGCTCGAAGGTGAGAAAGTCGCTGCCCTGCGACTTCTCTTACATCATACAGGAACTCCTGCACGAACATACCGAAGACCATGACAAGACTGCCTATGTCAACGTCATCGTCGACACCATCATATCAACAGGCCGTGCCGATGACTTCATCATCGCCATAGCCAATGTGATACAGCGGCTTGCCATAGACCAGCTGCACATCCTGGGCGATATCTACGACCGTGGACCTGGTGCCCACATCATACTCGACAAGATGCGCCATTACCACAGTTGGGATATTCAATGGGGCAACCACGACGTGCTGTGGATGGGAGCTGCAGCCGGTAACGACGCATGCATCTGCAATGTGATCCGACTGAGCCTGCGCTATGCGAACCTCTCTACCTTGGAAGAAGGCTACGGCATCAACCTCATTCCCTTGGCCACTTTTGCTATGGAAGCCTACAAGGATGACGAATGTGCAGAGTTTATGCCCAAGATGAGCGGTGGCGCCGCTGCCATAGACGAGAAGACCAAGCGCCTCACTGCCCAGATGCACAAAGCCATAGCCATCATCCAGTTTAAGATAGAGGGACAGCTCATCGCCAAACATCCCGAATGGAAGATGGACAAGCGCCGACTCTTCGAACACATCAACTACGAGAAAAAGGAGATAGAGATAGACGGCAAGACCTACCCTATGACATCGTGCCACTTCCCTACCATCAACCCTGCCTCCCCCTACGAATTGTCGCCAGAGGAAGAGGTGCTGATGGCAAAGTTGCACCATTCGTTCATGGTATGCGAGAAACTGCACAAGCACATCAAGGTGATGCTGCAGCACGGTTGTATGTACACCATCATCAACGACAACCTGCTCTTCCACGCATCGTGTCCGCTCAATGAGGACGGTTCGCTGAAAGAGGTAGAGATATTCCCTGGCAAGAAGTTCGCTGGCCGCGACCTCATGCACCAGACCGGCATGCAGATACGCACAGCCTTCCAGGCAGACTCCGACCCTAAAGAGCGCGAATATGCCATCGACTACTTCATCTACCTATGGTGCGGTCCTGACAGTCCTCTTTTCGACAAGAGCAAGATGGCTACCTTTGAGCGATACTTCATCACCGACAAAGAAACCCACAAGGAGGAGAAAGGCTATTACTTCCTCTTGCGTGACGACGAGCAAGTCATCGACCACATCATGGATGCTTTTGGAGTGACCGGCCCTAACCGCCATATCATCAACGGACACGTGCCCGTACGCACCACCAAAGGCGAGAACCCTATCAAGGCCAATGGCAAGCTGATGGTGATAGACGGAGGTTTCTCGAAAGCATACCACAACGAGACGGGTATTGCCGGCTACACCTTGGTTTATCACTCCCGCGGATTCCAGCTGGTACAGCACGAACCCTTCACCAGTACAGAGGATGCCATCCTGCGAGGCACCGACATCAAGAGTACCACACAGATTGTGGAAATGTCGAACCGACGCATGCTCGTGGCAGATACCGACATAGGCAGGGAGTTGCGCAAGCAAATAGCCGACCTGGAAGAACTGCTGTATGCCTATCGACATGGCTTCGTGAAAGAATCGGAAAGAAAGAAATAAAAAAGAAATCCGCTGCAAATCATCGATTTGCAGCGGATTGTTGTTTTGTAGTCGATAGGGGAATCGAACCCCTATGCCAAGATTGAGAATCTTGTATCCTA
>CAVACC010000113.1:0-7552 GCA_963587495.1 Clostridia bacterium
TGATGGGTAAGAAGTTCGGCAAGCTGATGAAGGGTGTTGCTGCCCAGATGTCAGCACTCGATCAGGACCAGATTGCAGCCTTCGAGAAGGCTGGCAACATCACACTGAGCGTTGACGGGCAGGAAGCCGTGGTAGAGGTAGCCGACGTGGAGATTATCTCAGAGGATATCCCAGGATGGCTCGTATCTAACGAGGGCAATCTGACCGTGGCACTTGAAGTAGAGTTGACTCCAGAGTTGAAGAAGGAGGGTATGGCACGTGAGTTGATCAACCGTATCCAGAATCTCCGCAAGGAGACCGGTCTTGAGATTACCGACCGCATCAAGGTGACAGTGGCTCCTAACGAGGAGACCAACGCAGCCATCGAGGCTTTCGGCGACTATATCAAGGGTCAGGTGTTGGCAGACTATATCCTCGTAGCAGAAAACAATGGATCAGAAACAGAGTTCGATGAGTTCAAGCTCAACATTCTGGTAGAGAAAGTTTAATCATACATTTTTATTAACTTAATACTTAATATCTATGGCAAGCGAAAAGAAAAGATACAGTGATGAGGAGCTCGAGGAGTTCCGCAGTATCATAAACGAGAAACTGAAAGTGGCACGCGCCAACTATGAGGAAATGATGGCACAGCTCAATCATTCGAACAGCAATGACATCATTGATACGTCACCTACCTACAAGGCTTTGGAGGAGGGTAGTGAGGCTCAGAGCAAAGAGGAGATTATCCAGATGGCACAGCGCCAGCAGAAATTCATCTTGGGTCTGGAGGCCGCTCTCATTCGCATCAAGAACAAGACTTACGGCATAGACCGTGAGACTGGAGAGTTGATTCCTAAAGAGCGTCTCCGGGCTGTTCCGCATGCTACGTTGAGTGTCGCTTCTAAGCAAGCCAGAAAGCATTAACTCAACTTCGCAAACAGGGAAGTTTAAAAAGTTAAAGGAGTTAGAGAAGTTAGAGCCATATACTTTAATGGGCATGAAATTTAACATGAAACATTCCCTCAAGGCTATTGGCTATAACTTCTAAAGATTGAAGGGAGTGATAACTTCTTTAACTTCTATAACTTCTGAACTTGCTGAAGTTCAATTATTAATAAATGAAGCAATGTAAAATTCATACAGGATGGCTCGTCACGGTAATGGTGGTGATATTGCTGGTTATCGACCAGATAATCAAGCTTTATATCAAGACCCACTTTTACCTTGGTGAGTCTGTTCGTGTTACAGACTGGTTCTTTATAGATTTTGTGGAGAACAATGGTATGGCATGGGGCATGTCGTTTATCAACAAGCTCACACTGAGTTTGGTGCGTACGGTTGCCATCATTGTACTGCTGTGCTATCTGCGCCGCATCATCAAGGCCGGAACCCATCGACTGCTGTATATATATATGGTGGCGTTGGTTACCACGGGTGCAATTGGCAATATGATAGACTCTATGTTCTATGGTCTCATATTCACTTCATCCGAGCCTTTCTATGTAGCCAAATTTGTACCTTTTGGTCAAGGTTACTCTGCATTTATGATGGGTAAGGTGGTCGATATGTTCCGTTTCCCGTTCTTCACATTTACGTGGCCTTCATGGTTCCCGTTCTGGGGAGGAAGCGAGTTTACGTTCTTCGATCCGGTATTCAACTTTGCCGACTCTTGTGTTACCGTAGGTATCGTTTCGCTCTTGCTCTTTTGCCGTAAGGAATTGGAGGCTTTAGGCAAGAAGGAGGAGGCTACGGACAAGAAGGAAGAAACTCCGGATAAGAATGAGGAGGATTTAGACACGAAGAAGGAGGAAAAGGCATGATGAAAATAAAGCAGACTCTGTTGGTGCTGGTCCTCGTGATGTCGGCATGCTGTATGTCGCTGACGGGGTGTAAGCCCAGCCTGCCCGATGACGTGTTGTCGCAGGGCAAGATGGAGGATATTCTTTATGACTATCATCTCGCCTTGGCCATGGTTCAGAATGAGGGCGGCGATGAGACGCAGCGCTTTATCTACAAGGATGCCGTGCTGCGCAAGCATGATGTCACCTCGGCAGAGTTCGACTCTTCGATGGTTTACTACATGCGCCATACCGACAAGATGTACACTATCTACAAGAACCTCAGCGACCGTCTCAACGACGAGGCTGTGTCATTGGGTGCCGATGCCAGCGACCAGAGCCGCTTTGGCGATCTGGCTTCTTCGGGCGACACAACCAACATCTGGCGGGGGGCAAGGTCATTGGTGTTCATGACAGCCAAACCACTCAACTACTACAACTTCGAGGTGAAGGCTGACACGTCTTTCCACAAGGGCGACTGTATCATGCTCGATTTTGAGTCGCATTTCATCTATCAGGATGGTATACGTGACGGACTGGCTGTTTTGGCGGTTCAGTTCGGCAACGACAGCATCGCATCTCAGGTGGTTCATGTGCAGAGTTCGCAGCATTACTCCATGCAGGTGGAGGATCGTGATACGCTTGGTATCAAGAGTGTCAAGGGATTCTTCTTGCTCAACAGTGGTGACTTCTCCAACGACTTCAGTTCGGCTACAACGCTCAAGCTGATGTTCCTGGAACATATACGCATGATCAAGATGCACAAGAAGCCTCTGCAGCCTGTCAATATCCCATCGGGCGATGCCAACAGGGCAGATAAGGACAGTATGGGCAAGTCGGGTGTCAATGCGCCAGCAGAAGCTGTTAAGCCGTCGGATGAATCGGTGTCTCCAAAGAGTGGTAATGCCGACATGCCTCTGAAGCCAACTCCGGCTGTCAACAGAAAGCTTATCGCTCCACGCGAGCTGAAGAAGATAGAGAAGTTAGATGTAAAGGCTATTAAATAGGTAGTCGTTCAAACGGCGGTCAATCTAAAGACGGCCAATCAAACGGAAGTGAGAATGAAGAGATATGCAGCCCATCAGGTTATCCAGAAAGACGGAACGGCCATAGAACAGGGAATCGTGGAGTTGTCCGACGAGGGTGTTGTGGCAAGGACTTTCCCCTTTCGGCACGAACAGCCCATGACAGAATGGCTGGGAGGTGTGATAGAGGTGAAAGCTGACGAAGCCGGCATTCTAAGGGCTTACCATCACGGACATCGGTTGGGGTGCCTTCACTCCTGAACTTCTGAAATAGTGAAAGTTGAATCATTAACAATAAAACGATAGATTATGTTAAGCGTAGATCAGTTAGAAGACAAATTGATAGACTTGGCTTTTGCTGAGGATATTGGTGACGGTGACCATACCACTCTCTGTTGTATTCCAGAGAATGCTATGGGTAAGAGCCATCTGCTCATCAAGGAAGATGGCATCTTGGCAGGTGTGGAAGTTGCCAAGAAAGTGTTTGCACGTTTCGACCCAACCATGAAGGTGGAGGTGCTCATGCAGGACGGTACTCCTGTCAAGAAGGGAGATATCGCCATGGTGGTAGAGGGAAAAATCCGTTCTTTGCTGCAGACAGAGCGACTGATGCTCAACATCATGCAGCGCATGAGCGGTATTGCTACCATGACTGCCAAGTATGTGAAGCGTCTGGAGGGAACAAAGACTCATGTCCTTGATACCCGAAAGACTACACCAGGTTTGCGTATGCTCGAGAAGCAGGCTGTGAAGATAGGTGGAGGAATGAACCATCGTATCGGTCTCTTCGATATGATTCTGCTCAAGGACAACCATATCGACTTTGCAGGAGGTATTGATAACGCCATCGACCGTTGTCATGCTTACCTGAAGGAGAAGGGACTCAACCTGAAGATTGAGATTGAGGTTCGCAGCTTTGACGAGCTCGACCAGGTGCTGAAGCATGGTGGCGTCAACCGTATCATGCTCGACAACTTCTCTGTGCCTGACACCAAGAAGGCTGTGGACATCATCGCCGGCAAGTACGAGACAGAATCGTCGGGAGGTATCACTTACGACACCATCCGCGACTATGCCGAGCAGGGAGTAGACTTCATCTCTGTAGGTGCGCTTACCCATAGCGTGAAGGGATTGGACATGAGCTTCAAGGCTTGCGAGTAAGTAATTGAAGATTTAGAGTGAGGAAGAACGAAGAGGGAGGATTCTTTATGCTTTTCTTTTTGTTCTTCAGTACAATATTTTTGGGGAGTTGGGAGTTTTTCCTAACTCCTTATATATATATATAAAAGGTGTAATTTCTATGAATAAGATTTTTGCTTCAGTCTTGATGACTGCAGCTTTGGTGGGCGGTGTCTCAGAGGCGGATGCCTGCACCAATTTCATCGTGGGCAAGAAGGCATCGGCTGATGGTTCTGTGCTCTGTTCTTACAGTGCCGATGACTACGGTATGTTCCAGAACCTTTGTCATTATCCCGCTGCCAAGCATGCCAAGGGAACCATGCGCAAGGTGTGCGACTGGGATGCCAACAAATATCATGGCGAGATACCGGAGGCTCCTGAGACCTATAATGTAATAGGTAACATCAATGAGTGGCAGGTTACCATTGGCGAGACTACCTATGGCGGTCGCGAGGAGATGGTCGATTCTACTGGTGTGCTCGATTATGGCTCACTTATCTACATTGCCCTGCAGCGTTCCAAGACTGCACGTGAGGCTATCAAGGTGATGACCACACTGGCCAATACCTATGGCTACAACTCTGAGGGCGAGACTTTCACAATCTGCGATCCCAACGAAGCTTGGATCATGGAGATGATGGGCAAGGGAGCCGGCAGCAAGGGAGTTGTATGGGTGGCTCAGCGTATTCCTGACGATGCCATCTGTGCCCATGCCAATCAGAGCCGTATCGGCAAGTTCAATATGAAGGACAAGCGCAATGTGATGTACGCCAAGGATGTGGTGGCTTTCGCACGTAGCAAGGGCTGGTATAAAGGCAAGGATGCCGACTTCTCTTGGAAGATGGCTTATGCCAAGCCCGATTTCTCGGGTCGTCGCTTCTGTGATGCGCGTGCCTGGGCTTTCTTCAATCACTTCAAGGACATGAGCCGTTACCTGCCTTGGGCTCTCGGTAAGGATCCTGAGGCAGAGGACATGCCTCTCTGGATTGTACCCGACCGCAAGGTGAGTGTACAGGATATGGAGGCTTGCATGCGCGATCATTATGAGGGCACTCCGCTTTCGGTAGCCGATGGTGACGACCTGGGTGGCGGTATCTGGCAGATGCCTTATCGTCCAACACCGCTTTCATTCAAGGTGGATGGCAAGCAATGCTTCAACGAGCGTCCTACAAGTACACAGCAGAGTGGCTTCGTCTATGTCAGTCAGATGCGCTCTTGGTTGCCTCGCGAGATAGGCGGTGTGCTCTGGTTTGGCAACGATGATGCCAACATGGTGGCTTTCACACCTGTTTACTGCAGCTCTACTGTTCAGCCAGAGTGCTACAACACACCTGGTGCCGACGCTGTTACCTTCAGTGACAAGAACGCTTATTGGGTTTGCAATATGACAAGCAATATGGTTTATCCACGCTACTGCCAGCTGTTCCCTTCATTGAAGGAGGTGCGCGACAGTCTCGACAATAGTTATTTTGCCGCCCAAAAAGAGGTGGAGGCAAAGGCACAGGAACTCTATGCGCAGAATCCTCAGCAAGCTGTCAAGTATCTCAACGATTATGGCATCGAGAAGGCTCAGCAGATGCTGACACGTTGGAAGCAGCTCTTCCAATTCATGGTGGTGAAATACAACGATATGATCATCAAGCCTACCGACAAGGATGGTAACTTCGTACGTACCAAGGAAGGACTGGGTGCTCGTCCTGTTCGCCCTGGTTATCCTGAGAAATATGCCAAGGAGCTCATCAAGCAGACGGGGGATAAGTTTGTTGAAAGGTAAAAAAGTAAAAAAGTAAAAAGGTAAAAAAGAGCCTTGCTGCCTTTTAAAGGTAAAAAAGTAAAAAGGTAAAAAGGTAAAAAAGAGTTTTGCTGCCTTTTAAAGGTAAAAAAGTAAAAAGGTAAAAAAGTAAAAAAGAGCCTTGCTGCCTTTTAAAGGTAAAAAAATAAAAGGTAAAAGAGTAGGAGGGTGGTGCTCATTCTTCTACTCTTTTTCGTTAATGTCGGTTAAAAGCCACGGGTGGCGTGCAATGATTTTGCCATTGCGGTGTTTAATCAGATAAAAACAACAAATAAGAGATTATAATGATGAACAAGAAAATGACAACAGTGGCTCTCGCAGCTATGGCAATGGCGCTGACCACATCTTGCAGCACAAGCAAGAAAGCACAAGATCAGGTGCACAAAGGCACCATCAGTATGGAAGCTTCCAAGGGAGATGCAGAGAATATGGATCCGGAATATCTCGTTCTTTCTGATGCCCAAGAGGCATTCGTCAAGAAGAACAATCAGTTTGCACTCAATTTCTTCTCGCAGGTGGCTGGTTTCGACTCCAAGGTCATCTCGCCGCTGAGTCTTACCTACCTCATGGGCATGCTTGCCAATGGTGCCGACGGACAGACACAGCAGGAGATTCTGAAGGCTTTGGGATGTGAGGGCGATATGACTCTCGACGAGTTGAATGCCTTCAGTCGCAGCATGATGCAGTATGCTGCTAAGGCTGACCCTTCTACCACAGTCAATATTGCCAACTATATCGCGCTCAACAAGCATTATACTTTGAAGAATGCTTTCGCCAAGGCGGTGTCTGCCAACTATCAGGCTGGCATAGAGTCGCTCGACTTTGGTAGCAGCAAGACTACTGCCCATATCAACGACTGGTGTAAGAAGCATACCGACGGCATGATTCCTACCATTATCGATCAGGTGGACGCCAATGCCATCTCGTACATCATGAACGCCATCTACTTTAATGGCAGTTGGGAGAAGAAGTTCAAGAAGAGCGAAACCAAGTTGGAGAACTTCAGAGGCTATACTCGCGACATCAAGCGCGTGAACATGATGCACCGTGCGGGCAAGTATTTCTTTGCTGACAACGATTTGTTCTCTGCCATCAACCTGCCTTATGGCAATGGTGCCTATGCAATGACCGTCTTGCTGCCTCATGAGGGAAAGTCTGTCGACGAGATGATGAAATCGCTTGATGCAGAGAAACTGGCTGCTGTCAGCAGACAGATGGAAGAGTGTGTGGTTGACCTTAAGATGCCACGTTTCACCACCGAACTGGAACTCCCGCTCAATGAGATCGTCAGCAAGTTGGGTGCTCCCAGCATGTTTGATTCTTCTAAGGCCAACTTCAGTAAGCTTGCAGAGGGCAATGTCTTTGTATCCAAGATGCTCCAGAAGGCAAAGATCGAGGTGAGCGAAGAGGGAACCAAGGCTGCAGCCGTGACTGTTGCCACCGTCATGTTGTCTTCCTTGCAGCCCGAACCACGTAGGGTAGAGTTCCATGCTGACCATCCTTTCGTCTATATGATAACCGATGTTCGCAGCGGTTCTATCTACTTCATAGGCCAGTTTACAGGCGAAAATTAGAATATTTGAAAAATAATTGCCGAAAAATTTGGTGGAATGAAATAAAAGCGTTACCTTTGCACTCGCATTTGAGAAATGATGCTTGAGTTCGGTTAACAAGTCCGACAAGGAAGGTTGGGTGAGTGGCTGAAACCACCAGTTTGCTAAACTGACGTGCGGGTT
>CAVACC010000114.1:0-7114 GCA_963587495.1 Clostridia bacterium
CGTGACCTCCTGCGTGACAGGCAGGCATTCTAACCAACTGAACTAACGCACCAGTTAAGGTTGAAATGATGAGATGAACTAAGCGGTGCGTACGAGACTCGAACTCGTGACCTCCTGCGTGACAGGCAGGCATTCTAACCAACTGAACTAACGCACCAAAAGAAGATTAAATCTTAATCGCTTGAGGTTCATTTCTCATTTGCGGTTGCAAAGGTACTGCTTTTATTTGATTCCACCAAATTTTTCTGCAACTTTTTTACAAAATTTTTTGCAAGAAATAGGCATCGCCATACTCTTTTCCTGAGAAAATCCAGTCTTTCAAACAGATATCTCCCTGAAACCCAAACGATTTCAAAAGTTTGAGGCATCCTGCATTGTCGCAACCCACAATGGCATAAATTTGATGCAGATGTATCACATTGCGGCTATACCCACATATTTCGTGCAGAACAGACTTGCCATATCCCTGACCGCGAAACTCTTTTTTTATGGCTATTCCAAGCTCTGCCCGACGATGCTTTGGGTCAAAATTGGTCAAATCGACGGTACCGACCGTCTCTCCATCATCACTGTCAACCATCAGCCGCACCTGTCCGTCGGCATAAATGTCGCACTTGGAAGAAGTGATGTAGTCGATCAGCACGCTGCGCGAATAAGGCACATTGGTGGCACTCACGCCCCATACCGTCCGGTCGTTCTCCAACGTATAGAGCGTGTCAAGGTCTTCGGGCTCCATGGCTCGCAGACTGACTGGAGGGAAAGATTTCATAGTTTCGGTGGATAGCATATTTCAGAAATAAAAAATACATCAGCTTATCACATCACGGTCGGTCACTATCTTGTGTGTGGCGGCATGATAGGTGCCTATCCTCCACTGGCGCTGCGGCTGCTGCATGAAGAGACCGAAGATGTGCTGATAGTCGTAGGAATCGGCATCGTAGACGATATTGACCACCGACTTGCCCATACCCTGCAACATCGCCTGAACAGAAACCGACAGGTGTCCATCGGGCATAGTCTGTGCATCTGCCAGGACGAACTGGGCATCGAGTCCGTTCATCATACTAAGGGAACGACAGTCGTCGAGCATCTGCTGGCTGCCCAAGAAGAGATAACGGGGCGAAGCCTCGCGACGGGGCGTGAAGCCCAAGCTCTTGCGCAACTTGGAGAGCAGCATGCCGAAAGCAGCCACGCTGGCACGCGCATATATGGCAGCGCTGATGGGCACTGTAAGCAGCAGAGACATGCCCGAATTGTGCTTACGGAAGAAGATGAGCATCGCCTCGTAGAACACATGGACATAACGGAAACTGGACTTCTGCGTGCTCTCTCCCTTGTAGTGAAGGATGAGCGATGGCAGATAATAGTTGCGATAGCCGCCCTTGAGGACACGATAAGACAGGTCGATATCCTCGCCATACATAAAGAAATCCTCGTCGAGGAGTCCCACCTTGTCGAGAGCCTCGCGCCGCAGCATGCAGAAAGCCCCACTCACCACCTCGATGGCTGCCGGTGTGTTCCAGTCGAGATAACCCATATAGTAATGTCCAAAGTGATGATGTGCGGGCATTCTTTCGCAGAGTCCTATCATTTTCCAGAATGCCACCATCGGCGTAGGAACTCCACGACGGCTTTCTCTTGCCGACTCGCCACAGGCATTCAGCATGCGAACACCCAAGGAACCGGCATCTGCATGACCATCCATCCACGCCAAAGCCTCACGCAGTGTGGGCTCTGCCACGATGGTGTCGGGATTGAGCAAAAGCACATACTCGCCCTTACTCATACGGATGGCGAGGTTATTGGCACGGGCAAAGCCCAGATTATGCCGGCTTGCCACTATGCGAACCCAGTCGAAATGCTCGCGCAGATACTCCACCGAACCATCGACAGAATGATTGTCCACCAGCAACACCTCGGCTTCGATTCCCTCCAACGCCTTATGGAGCGAAAGAAGACACTGCTCTACATAATTCTTTACGTTATAGTTGACGATTACTACTGACAGTTTCACAGCCTAATCTTTTTTAGAGGATTCGGTTGTCTCGTCCATACATCTGCCCATGGAGGGATAGACGAAGAAGAGACACAACAGAAGAATGATGCCCAGATAGCCAAAACCTGGCCACATGGTCTGATAATACAAGAAGGTGTCTATGGTCATGGGCACGCAGAGCATCTGTATGCGTGCGGTGCCCCAGGTAATCAATGCCGAGCCCTTATGCTCCAGCAGCCGACGACGCACCGACGGTATGGAGAAGAGCTTCAGGGCTACAGGTATGACAATGATGGAGGCAAACTCCATGACTACCTGCAGGAAGAACTCCAACTGGGGATTGTCGAACTGCTCGAGAGGCAGAAGCACCTCGGTCTCATAGAGCACTACCATCAGCAGACAGACGCCAGCCATCACCCAGAAATTGAGCATGAGGTAGCGCTGCACTAATTTAAGATCTAACATATTTTAGTTGAACGTATTAATATTGTACAAGTTTTGAGGACAATCAAAGAAGGGATGCCCCTGCTACTGGGCAAAGGGGGTGCGGTTGAGAATGGAACGTCCCAGGGTAACCTCGTCGGTATACTCCAGTTCGTCGCCCACAGAGATGCCACGGGCTATCACCGAAAGACTGACAGGATAGGAAGCCAACTTGCGAGAGATAAAGAAGTTGGTGGTATCGCCCTCCATGGTGCTGCTCAGCGCCAGGATAACTTCCTTCACCCCACCCTGAGCCACCCGCTCTACAAGCGAGTCTATCTCCAAGTCGTTGGGACCTATGCCGTCCATTGGCGAGATGATGCCTCCCAGAACATGATAGAGACCATGAAACTGCTGGGTGTTCTCCACCGCCATCACGTCCTGCACATTCTCCACCACACAGATCGTGGAAGCATCGCGGCGCGGATCGCTGCAGATGGGGCAAACATCCGTATCGCTGATGTTGTGACACACCCTGCAGTACTTCACCTCTTTCTTCAGCCGTTCTACGGCTTCGGCAAACGCCGTCACATCCTCATCACTCTGTCGAAGCATGTGAAGAACCAAGCGCAAAGCTGTCTTGCGCCCGATTCCTGGAAGTTTGGCAAACTCGCCCACCGCCTTGTCAAGCAAGGCTGAAGGATATTGGCGCATCATAACTCTTAGAGGTATACGCCAACACCGACCTTGAAACCGATGGTAGAGAAATCGGAGTGATCCTTGAAGCTCTGGTCGTAATACACTGCAGGCTCGATGGTTACCGTCTTGCTCACAAAGAAGGCATAGCCCACCTCGAGTCCGGGCATCACATCGTTGTAGCCACCTGAATGGACATACTTGGCACCCAAGCCCAAATAGAGTCCGTTCTGAATGATGTAATAGCGTCCCTGTGCTCCTACAGAAACATAGTCGCTCACATCTGAAGAGCCCACATGATTATAAGCCACGGTTCCCACAGCCATCAGGTTGTCGGCAAAAAGATAACCTGCCTGAGCATTGATGCCGAGCTTCAGTTCGGTACTTCCGCTATAACTCAAACCGAGGTTTGAGAGCGATGCGCCACAATATACTTTTCCTTCCTCAAACTGTGCATTGGCAGCTACTGTCATCAACAGGGCTACCAGCATAACTACTAATTTTTTCATGTGAATTGTACGTTGTTTATAATAAATGATTATGAATGAATCGTACGCTGATACTTGGTGTACCAGGCGAAGAACCAAACCAATGCCAGCACCAGGATGATGATGCTACCCGTGTAGGCCACAGTAGACTGCAAGCCGAGAGCCTGATTGGAAATAAGCAGGAAGGTGGAACAAACCACCGTCATGAACAAGGCTGGCACTAAGGTGACAATGAAGGGTTTCTGTCTCTGCACAAGATAGACGGTGAGTGTCCAGAGGGTAAAGACAGAGAGGGTCTGGTTGGCCCATCCGAAATACTGCCAGATGACATTGAAGCCGTCAGGATTGTTCATCTGCCATACCAAGAGAAGGATGGCGGCAACGAACATGGGGATACAGATATAGAGACGACGGTGCATGGAGTGCTGCTCCAGCCCAATGGCCTCGGCAATGATAAGACGCGCACTGCGGAAGGCTGTATCGCCACTGGTGATAGGCGCTGCCACTACTCCCAAGAGGGCAAGGACTCCGCCTGCCACACCCAACCAAGAGGAGCAAACCAACTTGACGACTGTGGGCGCATCAAAATACTGCACCAAGGTCTTGCCGCCATCAGCAGCCTGGGCAGTAAACTGCTGTGCCACCTCTGGAGAAACCACCTCACGCCAACCTCCATAATAGAAGAAGTACATAGACACGGTGGCCCAGATGAGCGCCACAATGCCCTCGGTGATCATTGATCCATAGAAGATGGGGCGACCCAACTTCTCCGACTTCATACAACGAGCCATCAACGGGCTCTGAGTGGCATGGAAACCACTGATGGCACCGCAGGCTATCGTGATGAAAAGACAAGGGAACAAGGGGTTCTTACTCATAAAAGGCTCGGCACCCAACCATGCCGGATTGGCATTGAGATTGCTCTCCGACAAATTGTCCCACAACTCTGGGATGGCAGGCATCTTGACGATCAGACCTATCATCAGGGCTGCAGCCATGAAGAGAAGCGAGATGGCGAAGAGAGGATAAACCTTGCCTATAATCTTGTCGATAGGCAACAGGGTGGCGATGATGTAATAGATGAAGATGGCGATGATCCAGAACATCTTGGAACCACATATCGACTCGAGGATAATGGCAGGACTGTAGACGAAGACAACGCCCACCATCATCAGCAACAGCACAGAGAAGACAAGCATCACCTTGCGGGTGGTGCCGCCCAGATACTTGCCCACCAGTTCGGGAAGACCTGCTCCGCCATGACGGATACTGAGCATTCCACTCATATAGTCGTGCATGGCACCGGCAAAGATACAGCCCAATACAATCCAGAGATAGGCCACAGGACCATACCACGCGCCCATGATGGCACCAAAGATAGGACCAGTGCCTGCAATATTGAGAAACTGGATCATGAAGATTTTCCAACTGGGCAGCACGATAAAGTCTACCCCATCCGCCTTAGTCACTGCGGGCGTAGGACGGTCGTCGGGTCCAAACACGTGGGCCACAAACTTTCCATAAAAAAGATAACCCAGGACGAGGGCTACCAAACTCAGTAAAAAGCTAACCATTTCTTCTTTTTTTGTTTAAATTTCTTGGCAAAAGTAACATTTTTATTTGGAATAAGAAAAAATATCTGTATCTTTGTTGCCAAATTGAAAGATTATGCGCTATTTATATATAATATTTATACTTTTTCACCTTGCAGTGGCCTCGTATGGCCAGAGTTTCTATGCCGTCAACCCCAATCCCAAATACGAAGTAAGAGCCGTGTGGCTAACCACCATAGGGGGCATAGACTGGCCCCACTCTTATGCTCAGTCGGAACGTTCGGCAGAGAAACAGAAAGAGGAACTGAGAGCTATCCTCGACCGACTGCAGAAAGCCAACATCAACACCGTACTGCTGCAAACACGCATCCGTGCCACCACTATCTATCCCTCGCAATACGAGCCTTGGGACGGCTGTCTGTCGGGATTCCCCGGAAAGTCGCCCGGCTATGACGCCCTGCAGTTTGCCATCGACGAATGCCACAAAAGGGGCATGGAGGTGCATGCATGGGTGGTGACCATACCCGTGGGAAAATGGAACTCTTACGGATGCAGACAGCTGAGAAAGAGATTTCCAAGACTCATCAAGCGAATAGACCAGGATGGATACATGGACCCTGAAGCGACACAGACGGGCTGCTACTTGGCTGAAATGTGTCGCGAAATCGTACAGCGATACGATGTGGACGGCATCCACCTCGACTACATACGCTATCCCGAGACCTGGAAGTTCAGAATAGGCAAAGACCAAGCACGCGGCAATATTACCCGCATTGTGGAGAAAATCCATCAGGCGGTGAAAAAGGAAAAGCCATGGGTGAAGATGAGTTGCTCGCCGATAGGCAAGTTCGACAACCTGAGCAGATACTGGAGCCATGGATGGAATGCCTATACCAAGGTGGCGCAGGACGCCCAGGCTTGGCTGAAAGACGGACTCATGGACGAACTCTTCCCTATGATGTACTTCAGAGGCGACCAGTTCTTCCCTTTCGCCATCGACTGGAAAGAGCATAGCTATGGCAAAATCATCGCACCGGGACTGGGCATCTACTTCCTCGACCCCAAGGAGGGAAAATGGAATATCAGCGACATAACAAGCGAACTGTACCACCTGCGCAACATCGGCGAGGGACATGCCTTCTTCCGAAACAAGTTCCTGCTCGACAACCATCAGGGTGTTTATGACTTCGTCACTGCCCACTTCAACCGCTACCCTGCCCTTGTACCTCCCATGACATGGGAAAGCAACAAGCGGCCACTGCAACCGGTTACACTCTGCATAGAAGAGAAAGAAGGAACCACTACTCTGAGATGGGACAACAGTCCGCAATACGAGGACGGAACTGCCATCAAGACACCTTCTATATATAATAATGTATACGCGAGCAAGGAATATCCGGTAGACACCCACGATGCCCGCAACCTGATACTGACAAGAACCACCAGACGGCAACTGACGACAAGGACTGGCAACACGCCAACCTACTATGCCGTGACAACTACCGACGGCTTTGGCAACGAGAGCCGGGCAAAACAACTGAACCCGACAGCCGCGGTGAAGACAACAACAAGATATGGCAAAGCCTGCAGACTGACAACAACGGGCGAAACTCTCATTTTGCCGTCCTCGATACACGAAACAGACTGCCAATACATCATCGTAAAAAACATGCAGGAACAAGTGGTACACATCACCAAGCCACAGAACGGCAAAATAAATATCAAAAAAATAAAGGATGGTGTTTACACACTCAACTGCGTGAATTACAAGAACATAGAGCACACTTTGGGCACCTTTATCAAGAAAAGCGCTCAAAAAAAATAGAAAAAAGTTGATAAAAAATTTGGTGGAATAAAATAAAAGCAGTACCTTTGCACTCGCAATTCAGAAATAAGGCTTAACGTTGCACCCTTAGCTCAGTTGGTAGAGCAACTGACTCTTAATCAGTGGGTCTAGG
>CAVACC010000115.1:0-7096 GCA_963587495.1 Clostridia bacterium
ATCCGTGTAATCCGTGCCTAAAAACTGTAAAGGACTGACTTTATGACACACCCTCTACTCTATAATGGTAAACTTGGCAAACTTGAGCAGAAGCTGTTTGGTTCCGGAATTGACAAACTGGACGGTGGCTTTGGCATTCTCGCCCGAGCCCTCCAACTTCAGAACCGTTCCTACCCCGAAACGCTGATGCTCTATCTTGGCTCCTTCCACCAGTCTGCCTGAACCAGCCGAAGAAGAACCAGTCGAATGAGAAGAAGAACCCTGCAAAGCCGAATGAGAAGAGGAACCTGACGAATGAGAAGAAGAACCAGCCGAAGAGGACGTCCCTCCAAAGGCTGAACCGCTCGAATGAGAGGAAGAACCCATGATACGACGAGCTGCTTCCAGTCCTCTTACCGATTTGAATCTACCGTCTAAACCAGAGCTACCCCTACCCGATGTTCTGAAATCATCACGTCCGGAGCTTCGATAATCATCACGTCCCGAGCTTCGGTAATCATCACGACAGGAGCGTCTGAAATCATCCTCATCATCAGAATAATCCTTTCTGTCGGGCTTGAATTGGGAGGAGATGGAATGGTTGTCCCAGGGCATTCTTCCGCCGTAACCGCCATTGACGTAGCCACGACTTCCGAAACCATTGTCGTCGTTAGGCATTTCAGAATCCTCCTGGATAAACGCAGAATCTATCTCCTTGATGAAACGGCTGGGATTGCCAAACTCCATCTTACCGTAACGGAAACGGTTCTTCGCACTCGTGAGAATACAATGTTTCTCGGCTCGCGTAATGGCAACATAAAGCAGACGGCGCTCCTCCTCCAACTCACGGAGCGTGGAGACAATGGCACTCGGGAAGATGTTCTCCTCCAAACCGACCACAAAGACCGTAGGGAACTCAAGTCCCTTGGAGGCATGAACGGTCATGAGCGACACTCGCGGCTCGTCGTCATCGCCCTTGCTGTCGAGGTCGGTCAAGAGCGCCACGCCCTGCAGATAATCCGTAAGATAAGCCTCCTGCTCACGGCCCTCCTCACGACATTCCTCCACAAAACTCTGCATTCCTCCCAACAGCTCTTCCAGGTTCTCCTGTCGGGCGAGGTCCTCGGGTTCACGGCTGCCCGGTTTATAAATGTCGGCACTAATACCGCTCTCCTTGATGATGGTATCGCCCAGGTCGAAGGCGTTCATGCTCGCCGACTTCTCCACAAAACCGCTGATCATCAGCCTGAAACTCTCCAACTTGGCAAGCGTTCCCTTGTTGACTCCCAAACCGAAATGTTCGGGCGAGGAAATAACCTGCCAGAAGCTCACACGATTGTCGAGCGCACAGGCAGCAATCTTTGCCACGGTCGTATTGCCGATTCCACGTGCAGGATAGTTGATGATACGCTTGAAAGCCTCCTCGTCGTCGGGATTCGCCACGAGACGGAAGTAAGCGATGACATCTTTGATCTCCTTGCGCTGGAAGAAGCTGAGTCCACCAAAGATGCGATAAGGAATGCCCTGTTTTCTGAACTCTTCCTCGAAGCTTCGGCTCTGCGCATTGGTACGGTAGAGGATGGCGAAGTCGCTGTATTGGCAGTCGTCCTGACGCTTGATGCGCTTGATTTCACGACACACGATCAGGGCCTCCTCCTTGTCGCTGTAGGCAGGTTTGTAGACCAGACACTCGCCCTTGTCGTTCTTGCTGTAAACGTCCTTCGGAATCTGATTGCTGTTGTGCTTGATCAGGCTGTTTGCCGCCTCCACAATGTTCTGCGTGCTGCGATAGTTCTGCTCCAGTTTGAAGAGTTTAGCACCCTTGAAACGGCTCTGAAAGCTGAGAATATTGTCGATATTGGCGCCACGGAAACTATAGATGCTCTGCGAGTCGTCGCCCACGGCACAAACCCGCTCCTTCTCCTTGCACAACTGCATCACGATGCGCATCTGGGCGTGGTTGGTGTCCTGATACTCGTCAACCAAGAGGAAGTCGAACCTGTCGGCGTATTTCTTCCTGACGTCCTCATGCTCCTGAAAGAGCTTGAAGGTGAGGGTCAGCAGGTCGTCGAAATCCATGGCGTTGGCCTGTTGGCAACGTTGCACATAGGTAATGAAAATATCTCCCACACGTGGCATTTTGGCACGTTGGTCGGCTTGATACAATTCCTTGTCGCGGGCGTAGTTCTCCGCACTCATCAGGTTGTTCTTAGCCATAGAGATGCGGCTGTGGACGGAGGCAGGCTTGTAGGCCTTCTCGTCGAGTCCCATCTCCTTGACGATGGTCTTGATGAGCGATCGCGAGTCTGTCTCGTCGTAGATGGTAAAGTTGTTGGTGAAACCTATGTGCTGAGCCTCGGATCTGAGAATGCGAGAGAAGATGCTGTGGAAAGTTCCCATGTAGAGATGCTGCGCCAAGTCCTGTCCCACGAGTTTTCCGATGCGTTCTTTCATCTCTCGTGCAGCCTTGTTGGTAAAGGTGAGCGCCATGATGTTCCAGGGTTTCACTCCCTGTTGCAGCAGGTACGCAATCTTATAGGTAAGCACACGCGTCTTTCCCGAACCTGCACCGGCAATTACGAGCGAAGGTCCGTCAATATATTCCACAGCCTTGCGCTGCGATTCGTTCAAGTCGTTCAATAAATCCATTTATCAATATTTAGCCAAATAATTCTTCACTCTTCGTTCTTCACTCTTCACTCCTCACTTCCCCTTATATCCTCCCACAGCAGTATTGGGGTCGAGGTCTTCGCCCTCCTTGGGGAATACGGGAATGAAGCGCATTTCGTGCTCTATCTGCCTCTGTCGCTTGCGCATGTAGCGGCTGGGATGCTCCGAGTTGAACTTGCGGGGATTGGGGAGCGTGGCGGCTATCAGGGCACACTCACTACGGAAGAGGTCTTTCGCCTCCTTGTCGAAATGATATTCAGCCACAGCGTCCACACCATAAATTCCGTCGCCCATCTCGATGCTGTTGAGGTAAACCTCCATGATGCGCTGCTTGCTCCACATCATCTCGATGAGGAAGGTGAAGTAAGCCTCGAAACCCTTTCGGGTCCACGAGCGTCCAGGCCACAGGAAGACATTCTTTGCCGTCTGCTGACTGATGGTACTGGCTCCATGCACCTTTCCGCCACGGGCGTTGTTGCGGGCCGCATTCTCTATGGCGTTGAAGTCGAAACCATGATGCTTCAAGAAACGGGAGTCCTCGCTTGCCATTACCGCCACGGGCATGTGGGGCGAAATCTTATCCATCGAAACCCAATGATGATGCAGGGTAACACTCTCGCCCTCAGCCACTTGCTGAAAACATCGTATCACCATCAGGGGCGTGATGTAGACTGGGATGAAACGATAAGCCACAACAGCAAGAATGGTGGTACTGAAAAACAGCACCACCATCCATTTCAATATTTTCTTTATTCTTTTTAGAATCATCTGAATGATTACTCATGTGAACCAGGGGAGCACAAAGAATGCACCCCCACGGCCCGTTGGATTCACTACTTAGTTCAAAGTACCGTTGTTGGCCTTGTCAACCATAGCCTGGCTGGCGTAGAGGTAAACCTCCACACGGCGGTTGGCCTGCTGACCGGCCTTCGTGCTGTTGTCGGCTACAGGATTGCTTGAGCCGTAACCAGCCACATTCTTAAACTGGCTTGCCTTCACACCACAAGAGGTGAGATAATTGTAAACCGACTTGGCACGGTTCTCGCTCAGAGGCAGGTTGATTCCGTCGTTACCTGTTGAGTCAGTATAGCCCTGGATGTCAACCTGGCAATCTGTATTGTTCTTCAACACCTGAGAGAACTTGGCAAGGTCGTTCTTGGCGCTGGCGTTGAGGTCGAACTTATTGACCTGGAAGAGGATTCCTGAGTCAAAGGTCACCTTGACAGCAGCCAGTCCGTTGGCATCGGTCACCTGCTCCACCTTGGCATTCTCCACCTGCTTGGCCTGCTCAGCCACCTTGTCCATGTGTTTGCCAATCAGCGTACCTGCGCCACCGCCGACAGCAGCACCAATGGCAGCACCCACGAGGGCACCAGTTCCACGATGACTGTTGTTGAGCAGTCCACCAACGATAGCTCCGAGAGCTGCACCCGAGCCGGCACCAATAGCAGCACCTGTACCCGTCTTAGTCTGACAACTACCCAAAACCAGCAGCATAGAAAGGGCTGCTACCTGAAATTTCATCTTTTTCATACTGTTTTCTCCTATATATTTCGTTAATTTAAATGCAAAGATAACTCTTTTTTCTCCAACATGGAGTCTTTTCTAATATTTTTTTGTAATTTTGCATGCAAATTTAAGGCTATTTGCAAAAAGAGCCAAGGGGAAACTCCTACTAAAGTGGGAGGAAATCCCTAAAGTAGCGGTTTTAAAAAAATAAATAAACTAAAAATAAATATGGCTAAAGAACTAAAGAATTTGACCAAGCGTGCCGAGAACTACAGCCAGTGGTACAACGACTTGGTAATGAAGGCCGACCTCGCTGAGCTGTCTCCAGTACGCGGTTGTATGATCATCAAACCATACGGCTACGCCATCTGGGAAAAGATGCAGCAAGAGCTCGACAAGATGTTTAAGAAAACAGGTGTACAGAACGCATATTTCCCTATGCTCATCCCCAAGAGCTTCTTCTCTCGCGAGGCTGAGCACGTGGCAGGATTCGCCAAGGAGTGCGCCGTGGTGACCCACTATCGTCTCAAGGCTTCGGAAGACGGCAAGAGCGTTGACGTCGACCCAGCTGCCAAACTCGACGAGGAGCTCATCATCCGTCCTACTTCCGAGACCATCATCTGGAACACCTACAAGAACTGGATCCATTCTTGGCGCGACCTCCCTATCCTCTGCAACCAGTGGTGCAACGTGATGCGCTGGGAGATGCGTACCCGTCCTTTCCTCCGCACCTCAGAGTTCCTCTGGCAGGAAGGCCACACAGCCCACGCCACTAAGGAAGAGGCCGAGGCTAAGGCTCAGGAGATGCTGAAGGTGTACGCCGACTTCGCCGAGAACTTCATGGGTGTTCCTGTGCTCCAGGGTGTGAAGAGCGAGACCGAGCGCTTCGCCGGTGCCCTCAACACTTACACCATCGAGGCAATGATGCAGGACGGCAAGGCTCTTCAGAGCGGTACTTCCCACTTCCTGGGTCAGAACTTCGCCAAGAGTTTCGACGTCACCTATCTTAATAAGGAGAACAAGCCTGAGTACGTATGGGCTACCTCATGGGGTGTCTCTACCCGTCTGATGGGTGCGCTCATCATGGTTCACAGCGACGACAACGGTCTCGTACTGCCTCCTAAGCTGGCTCCTGTCCAGGTGGTCATCATCCCTATCAACAAGGGCGATGAGCAGTTGCAGCAGATCACAGCCAAGCTTCAGCCCGTCATCGACCAGCTGCGCGAGTTGGGCATCAGCGTGAAGTACGATGACTCCGACAACAAGCGTCCTGGCTTCAAGTTTGCCGACTACGAGCTCAAGGGTGTTCCTGTACGCCTCGTCATGGGTGGCCGCGACCTGGAGAACAACACCATCGAGATCATGCGCCGTGACACCTTGGAGAAAGAGTCTGTCAGCTTCGACGGCATCGTGGAGCGCGTGAAGGAAATGCTCGACGACATTCAGCACAACATCTTCGAGAAAGCCCGCAGCTATCGCGACGCTCATGTCTACGAGTGCGACAACTACGAGGAGTTCAAGGAGCGTGTCAAGGACGGCGGCTTCTTCCTCTGCCATTGGGACGGTACTGCCGAGACCGAGGCAAAGATCAAGGAGGAGACTCAGGCCACTATCCGTTGCGTGCCTTTCGCCTACGAGCAGACTCCTGGTGTCGACATGGTTAGCGGCAAGCCTGCCGTGGCTCGGGTCATCATCGCAAGAAGCTATTAAGGCTCAGACAACAGCTCTATAAACCATACAGAAGTTAAAGAGACCGACAGCGCGCCTCTTTAACTTCTTTCATTTTTATCAAAAAAAACTTATGAATATTGTAATTATGGATGGCTACGCCTCCAATCCAGGCGACCTCAACTGGGATGCACTCAAGCAACTGGGTGATGTGACCGTCTACCCCCGCACATCCGACGCCGAAAAGGTGGAACGTGCCAAGGACGCCGACATCATTCTTATCAACAAGGTGCAGATGGATGCTGAAACTCTCGCACAGCTGCCACGACTCAAATACATCGGCGTACAGGCCACAGGATTCAACGTGGTCGACATTCAGGCAGCCAAAGAGCGCGGCATCGTCGTGACCAACATTCCCGCCTACAGCACAGACAGCGTGGCGCAGATGACCTTTGCACTCATCCTCGCCATTACCAACCGTGTGGAGCATTACACACAGGAAAACCGCAACGACCGTTGGGCGTACAACAAGGACTTCTGCTACTGGGACACTCCTCTCATGGAACTGGCTGGCAAGACAATAGGCATCATGGGATTGGGCAACATCGGCATGAAAGTGGCCACCATCGCACGCGACATGGGAATGGACATCTGCGCCTGTACCAGCAAGAACGCCACCGACCTGCCCGAATGGATCACCAAGGTAAGCCGTGACGGACTCTTGGCTTCTTCCGACATCCTCTCGCTCCACTGCCCTCTCACCGACGACACTCACCATCTCATCAACGCCGAGAGCATCAAGAAGATGAAGTCTTCTGCCATCCTCATCAATACCGGACGCGGTCCGCTTGTCGACGAGGAAGCTGTGGCAAAGGCGCTTCACGAGGGAAGACTTGCCGCCTATGGTGCCGACGTGATGACTCAGGAGCCGCCCCGTCAGGACAACCCCCTGTTCCGTGAACCCAACGCCTTCATCACTCCCCACATCGCATGGGCTACACTCGAAGCCCGCACCCGTCTCAACAAGCAAGTGGCTGCCAACGTCAAGGCGTTCATCGAGGGCCACCCCATCAACGTGGTGAACAAATAAGTGTGGTTTAACGATTTTAGTTAACCACTTTAAACTTTATTAATAATACACGTTGACGCACAGTATTAACGTAACAACTCATGACAATTGCTGAGTAATTACGGTACGGGAGTTGAGTTCAATATAATAGAGTAGATGTGGGGAGTTACCCCCAGCACCTCTCATTGCACCGTACGTACG
>CAVACC010000116.1:0-7012 GCA_963587495.1 Clostridia bacterium
ATGTTTTCTGCATTCTTTCCTTCATAAGGTATGTTTCAATTACTATCGTTTAATTTATAGGTTCTGCCCTTCGTGGAACGTTATCGAGTACCCCACTACTATGGCGTCTGCTGACTTCTCACGGCAAGCTTTACTCCATGACTTTCGTAAAAGCAACTAATCGTCATGTCCGTGAGACCTCCTCGGATAAGGGCTTATTCTTTCCATCTTATACCCACTTCATTTACACCAACCATTCCGAATAGCTATGGGACTTTGATTTGTTCGGCAATCTCATCCATGGTCAAATGCCTTATATGAAGTTTCTGTACGTTAGGTCAGATGTTTGCCGCCAGCTTCTTTCAGATTCCACCTCGCAGTGGACACCCTTGCTATTGGCTATACAATTCCCGCTATTAGGGCTTGTTAGGGACTTGCACCCATTAGAATAAGCTCATGCCGAGCATACCAAAAACAAGAGAGCCTTAAGTCTGACTTAAAGCTCTCTTGTGATTCGGATGGGGCTCGAACCCATGACCCGCAGCTTAGAAGGCTGCTGCTCTAATCCAACTGAGCTACCGAACCATCCTTTCTGTCTTTATGCATTGAAATGAGCCATAAAGCACATCCCCTTGCAAAAAACGACTGCAAAGATATACACTTCCTGTCAATTATGCAAATTAGAAAGAGATTTTATTTCACTTCTTTTCACAATAGACATGAATGGCAGGGAGAATGCTCCCCCATTGCCAATCAGTCTCTGCGCTCAAGCAGCACCACATTCTCCACGTGCTGGGTGTGTGGGAACATATCCACTGGTTGTACTGCCACTACGCGATAGTCCTTGTCGAGCAACTGCAGATCGCGTGCCTGGGTGGCAGGATTGCAACTCACATAGACCACCTTGCGCGGTGCGGCAAAGAGGATGACATCTACCACATCGGCATGCATGCCGGCACGTGGCGGGTCGGTGATAATCACATCGGGACGACCATGACGCTCGATGAACTCGCGGTTGAGAATGTCCTTCATGTCGCCGGCATAGAAGATGGTGTTGTCTATGCCATTGAGCTGGGAGTTGACCTTGGCATCCTCGATGGCCTCGGGTACATATTCGATGCCTATCACCAGGCGTGCCTGACGGGCTACAAAGTTGGCAATGGTGCCGGTGCCGGTGTAGAGGTCATATACGAGTTCGTTTCCTGTGAGCGAAGCAAAGTCGCGTGCTACCTTATATAATATATATGCCTGGTCGGTATTGGTCTGATAGAAGCTCTTGGGACCAACCTTGAAGCGCAATCCTTCCATGTTGAGGTAGATGTGGTCGGTACCCTTGTGGCAATAGACGGGCAGGTCGCCGAAGGTGTCGTTGAACTTCTGGTTATCTACCCACAGCAGACTACTCACCAGAGGGAAGCGGTCGGCCACCCAGTTGAGGAGTCCCATAGCCTGCTCGCGCTCTGCGTCATTGAGGATGCAGAACTGGATGAGCAGCATCAGTTCGCCCGTATTGCTCAGGCGTATCATCATTCCGCGCAAGAGTCCGCAGTGCTCACGCTGGTCGTAGAAGGAAAGTCCGTGCTCGTAGGCATAGTCACGTATGCCATTGCGCAGTTCGTTGTTCACGTCATCCATCAGATGACAGGTTTCGATGGGAAGTATCTTGTCGAAAGAACCGCTGGTGTGGAACCCCACAGCGCCAGGCATATTGAAAGTTTCGCCAGACGCTATCTGCTCAGCAGTCAACCAAGCCTTGTTGGAGAAGCCGAACTCCAGTTTGTTGCGGTAAGCACGTGTCTTCTCGGAACCCAGAATGGGACTGCAGGCTGGCAATTCCACTCCGCCTATCCGCTGGAGGGCATCCATCACCTGCTGCTGCTTGGCTGCAAGTTGTGCCTCATAAGACAGACATTGCCACTTGCAACCGCCACAAACGCCGAAGTGGGCACAGAAGGGCTGCGTGCGGGCTTCACCATACTTGTGAAAACGGACAGCCACAGCCTCGGCATAATGATGTTTCTTGCGCGTCACCTGCAAGTCAACTACGTCACCTGGAACCACATAAGGCACAAAGACTACCATATCATCCACCCTGGCAAGAGCTTTTCCCTCGGCCGCAACTGCCGTTATTTCCACGTTCTCCAACAGAGGTAACACTTTCTTCTTTCTTGACATAAATTGTATCGTAACATGTATTTCGGATGCAAATTTAGCTATTTTCGCAACAAAAATGTCCCAATCACTTGCTTAAATACTCAAATTAGGGTACATTTGCAAAAGTGATAGATAACATAGTAATTAACTTAGAACACATTATGAGTCAAAAACGTGTTTACACCTTCGGCAACGGACAAGCTGAAGGAAATGCTCAGATGCGTGAGTTGCTGGGCGGTAAAGGTGCAAACCTTGCTGAAATGAATCACATTGGCGTGCCTGTTCCTCCAGGCTTCACCATCACTACAGACACCTGTAATGAATATTACGAGGTGGGTCAGGATAAAATCGTAGAACTGCTTCAGGACGAAGTGAATGCAGCTGTTGCTCACACTGAGGGACTGATGAACTGCAAGTTTGGTAACCCCAAGAATCCTCTGCTGGTTTCTGTACGTTCTGGTGCACGTGCTTCTATGCCCGGTATGATGGATACCATCCTGAATCTGGGTCTGAACGATGAAGTGGCCAAGGGTATGGTGGCAAAGACCAACAACCCCCACTTCGTATATGACAGCTACCGTCGTTTCGTGCAGATGTACGGTGACGTGGTGCTTGGCATGAAGCCCGTAAACAAGGAGGATATCGACCCCTTCGAGGCTATCATCGAGAAGGTGAAGGAAGAGCAGGGCGTTACACTCGACAAGGACCTGTCAGTGGAGTCACTCAAGAAGTTGGTGGAGCTGTTCAAGAAAGCCATCAAGGAGCAGACCGGCAGCGACTTCCCCTCTGATCCCAAGGAACAGTTGTGGGGTGCTATCTGCGCTGTGTTCCGCAGCTGGATGAACGAGCGTGCTATCCTGTACCGTAAGATGGAGGGAATTCCCGACGAGTGGGGAACTGCCGTATCAGTAATGGCTATGGTGTTCGGTAACATGGGCGAGACATCCGCAACAGGTGTTTGCTTCAGCCGTGACGCTGGTAACGGTGAGAACCTCTTCAACGGTGAGTATCTGATCAACGCTCAGGGTGAGGACGTTGTGGCCGGTATCCGCACACCTCAGCAGATTACAAAGATTGGTTCTCAGCGCTGGGCAGAGCGTGCAGGCATCTCTGAGGAGGAGCGTGCAGCCAAGTATCCTTCTATGGAGGAGGCAATGCCCGAGCTCTACAAGGAACTGGATGCTCTGCAGGACAAACTGGAGAAGCACTATCGCGATATGCAGGATATGGAGTTCACCGTACAGGAAGGCAAGCTGTGGTTCCTGCAGACACGTAATGGTAAGCGCACAGGTACTGCAATGGTGAAGATTGCTATGGATCTGCTGCACGAGGGAATGATAGACGAGAAGACAGCTATCATGCGCTGCGAGCCTCAGAAGCTGGACGAGCTGCTGCACCCCGTATTTGACAAGGATGCTCTGAAGAAGGCAACTGTCATCACTCAGGGTCTTCCCGCATCTCCCGGTGCTGCTTGCGGTCAGATTGTGTTCCATGCCGATGACGCAGAGGCTTGGCATGCTGATGGCCACAAGGTGATTATGGTACGTATCGAGACATCTCCCGAGGATCTTGCTGGTATGTCTGCTGCCGAGGGTATCCTCACAGCACGTGGCGGTATGACTTCTCACGCTGCCGTTGTAGCACGTGGTATGGGCAAGTGCTGCGTATCTGGTGCAGGTGCCATCAACGTCAACTACAAGAACAAGACCGTAGAGGTAGAGGGTGTAGTATATAAGGAAGGTGATTTCATTTCTCTGAATGGTACCACAGGTCAGGTATATGCCGGTGAGATTGCCACCAAGGCTGCTGAGCTGTCAGGCGACTTCAAGGAGCTGATGGACCTTTGCGACAAATACACCAAGATGGAGGTTCGCACCAATGCCGACACTCCCCACGATGCAGAGATAGCACGCCAGTTCGGTGCCAAGGGTATCGGTCTGACTCGTACAGAGCACATGTTCTTCGACGGTCAGAAGATTGTGGCTATGCGTGAGATGATTCTCGCCGACACCGTAGAGGGTCGTGAGAAGGCTCTGGCCAAGTTGCTTCCCTACCAGAAGGCTGACTTCTATGGCATCCTGAAGGCTATGGATGGCCTGCACGTGAATGTTCGTCTGCTCGATCCCCCATTGCACGAGTTTGTTCCCCACGATGAGGCTGGCCAGAAGGTAATGGCTGAGCAGATGGGTGTAAGCGTTGAGGAAATCCAAAAGCGCGTTCACTCTCTGGCAGAGAACAACCCCATGCTGGGTCACAGAGGTTGCCGTCTGGGCATCACCTTCCCCGAGATTACCGCTATGCAGACACGTGCCATCCTGGGTGCAGCCTGCCAACTGAAGAAGGAAGGATTTGATCCTCATCCCGAGATTATGGTTCCCCTGATTGGCATTCTCTATGAGCTGAAGCAGCAGAAGGAGATTATCCTGAAGGTGGCCGAGGAAGTGTTTGCCGAGGAAGGTGTTCGCATCGACTTCGAGATTGGCACAATGATTGAGATTCCTCGTGCTGCTCTCACCGCCGACAAGATTGCTACCGAGGCTGAGTACTTCTCATTCGGAACCAACGACCTGACTCAGATGACCTTCGGTTATTCTCGTGATGATATCGCAAGCTTCCTGCCTGCATACCTCGAGAAGAAGATTCTGAAGGTTGATCCCTTCCAGGTTCTCGACCAGAACGGTGTGGGTCAGCTCATCAAGATGGCAGTAGAGAACGGCCGCAAGGTTCGTCCCACTCTGCGTACAGGTATCTGCGGCGAGCACGGTGGCGAGCCCAGCTCTGTGAAGTTCTGTGCTAAGCTTGGCATGAACTACACATCATGCTCACCCTTCCGTGTTCCCATCGCACGTCTGGCAGCTGCGCAGGCTGCTGTAGAGGAATAATAAGATAAGCCCTCGTAACTAACGAGTTAGGCGGTAAGTCTCTGGCAACAAAGAGACTTGCCGCCTGATTTGTTTCTGATAGTTCTGGGTGCTCACTACCCTGACTGTGCAGGATTTATAGGTTTTGCTTGGTCTGTAAGCAACTTTATCATGAACCTTATTTCAGCATTGGGAGCATATTGCTTCTTCTTCGACAACAAGCCAAAGGCTTTGCAGGGATACTGCATCGAAGACACCAAACAGCTGTCACTATTCTAAGGGCAAAACAACTTCTTTCAGCCTTCTGTTATTACCCACTTCTAATGGCATGGGAAGGAGGCGTATGCACGCTGCATTTATGTTGTATAAGACACTCGGTTATCCCGAACTGAGGTAATTTCATGACTAAACTTTCGGTGTCCACACTTCATTGTGGACACCGAAAGTTTAGTCATGGATATACTGTTTAATCATATTGTCAAAATTTGTTCTAAACTCTTGTGCCTCCTCAGAAATTGAACTTAAAAAAGGATTAAGGACTTTACAACCGTTTCGCCCCCAATATTCTAATTGGCTATCAAACCATTTTTTTGCATTTTGGCGCCCCAGTTCACCTCCTGCATTTATTTGTTCCATGGAATACTCTCGGAAACAGAATTGTTTGGTGTTTCTCGCTATTTCTTGATGCTTGTTCTTTATTGTTTTCAATATCTTGAACACTCCATTGTTCAGATGCTTCATTAGACAAATCTGGCTTTTGACTCTTGCCAAAATTATCAATATATTGCTTTCTTTTTTCTCTGTTATAGATATCAGAAACTTTGAATTCCGGATTCAGAATGTCTGTAACAACTTTTAAAAGCCCCTTAATGACTTCGGACACTTTAACCTTTGAAACTAAAATTCCATTGTTAATTTCCAATCCAAGGTGTTCTCTAACATATGGATCCGACATCAAACGTTGCAAGTTGGTAATGTTTAATTTAGATAATGAATCCTTAATCGTATCAGAAACTTCTTCTTGTGATTTCAGCAAAGTGATAATTTGCAATGGAATTGATGATTTTCCTTCTGTCTTCTCCTCGAATCTTTGCTTTTGTTGAGCGTTCCAAGTGACAGTTCCGATACCATTAAGTTCTCCAGAGTGTTTACGTTTTATCCATATATCAGCTTCAGTAGGGGTTTCAAAAACAGCACAAGCAATATTCTTCAATTCAGAAATAGCATTAGGTTTTTCTTTTTGTAATTTCTGAAATTTCTTCCTTAAAGGAGAGTGTTTGTCATCTATTAGTGTCGGATTATTTAATAGTTTTAATGACGTTATTCGCCTATTTCCTTCAAGTACAACATACTTATTGCTGTCTTCGTTGGGTGTTACAATAATCAAATCGATGGGGCTAAGACCATTGGTTACAATATCGTCCACAAGAGAATATAATTTATCCCCTTGATCCTCTATCATCTTATCTATTGCTTCTTTTTGTGATGATAAAGGCTCAAATCTATAATTTTCCGTATTGACAAATAGTGATGTCAATTTTATCGTTCTTATAACCATGGCAAAACCAATACTTGTTTGTTTGCAAAGTTACTCATTTTTAGTGAAGTTGGCAGTATTAGAACAATAAAAAATGCACAGGAATCTGCGATTTTTCGCGATTTTGCAGGATGAAGTTTATTGTAAATCAATTCTAATCACTATCTTTGCATTGCAAAAAGGCGTTCTTTTGATTTAACGCAAGACGAGGTAAAATACAGAACTTCACTCGTTTCCCAATCGTTACCTATCAAGAAACTAATCTTTGCAATCTATTCAAATTCATCGACAAAGGCAATTCAATATGCCTGGAGCAATGTACTATTGCGAGACAAATAATGGCTGAGATGTCACTTTTCGGGAATCAAATCTAAAAATGACAATGAGCCAGGTTTTCTGGGCTCATCCGACAAATCAGGGGGGGGGGGATTCCACAAACCAAAAGAAAAGTTATACATTTGCACCATGAACACACAAGGAC
>CAVACC010000117.1:0-6727 GCA_963587495.1 Clostridia bacterium
TCGAAGGCTTGCATTTCACCTTCATTGAACTCCCTAAGTTCACTCCTCATTCCATTGCCGACAAGCGCATGATGGTCTTGTGGCTCCGTTTCCTCACGGAAATCAATTCCAATACGAAGGAGATTCCTGCCGATCTGCTTAATGACCCAGAGATAGGAAAAGCCGTAGAGGAGTTGGAGATTTCCGGCTTTACGGATGCCGAGCTCCGTGCCTACGACAAATTCTGGGATTCCGTAAGTGTTGAAAGAACCCTCATAGATGATAGTTTCCAGAAAGGTATGGAGAAAGGTATGGAGAAGGGCATGCAGCAAGGAAGAACAGAAGGAAGGGCAGAAGGCAGAGCAGAAGGCAAACATGAGGCCAACACAGAAACAGCACAACGTTTGCTGGCAATGGGACTTTCTGTCGAACAGGTTGCCAAAGCTACTCAGCTGCCTTTGGAAATCGTTAAGAATCTGAGCAATTCATAAAAGCTGCTGAAAGCGAAAGTATAGACTAATGCGCGGAACCATTGAATACATAGCAAGCATCATAGAAGCCTTAACCGGGGCTTAATAGATGGCTCGGATTGGTCATAATAGACGACCAAGCCTGGTCATAATAGACGACTCAGGCTGGGCTTAATAGAAGCATGAGTACGGCTCTATCAGTTGTAAACTGAAATCTGAAAATGACAACATGATGAAGGGTGATGAAGGGTGATGAAGGGTGGAATTGTGCCCTTCAGCCCCTAAAACCCCGATAAACACAGGGGATTCCGAAGGATAGATGAAGGGTGAAGGGTATTTGCGTAATTCAATTATAAACATTCTATTTTCACATGTGGTTCAAGTACGGGCGACCCAAAAGCTCCCGGAAGCTGCACGCCCTGAAGGGGCAGAAGCTCTTAGCCCAGGGCAGCGCCCTAGGTAATCATGAACGCAAACCTGTCGCCCTGTAAGGGCAAAAGCTTTAAATACTCAAGGCAATTTATAAGGCTGTTGCCCTTACAGGGCGCATTGCTGATTGCCATTATACCCAGGGCGCTGCCCTGGGCTAAGAGCTTCTGCCCCTTCAGGGCGTGCGGAACTAACAAACTTGAGTTAAGAACATCATGAATAGAAGTTATGAGCCGAGAGAGGCTCATCCCGACATAATAAGTTAAAGAATGCTATCTAAAACCACAGAAACGACAAAATGTGCTTATAAATAATAAGTAAAAATGCTATTTTTAAAGACTTTTGTGAGTTTAATGGTTAAAAATGCAACTTTTTGCAAGAAATATTTGGTGAATAACTAAATTTTATATAATTTTGCAGCCGTTACAATTCAATTGTTAAATATTGTACTATAAAGAGAGGGATTTTATATATAAAATAGCATAGTTTTTTTCCACCTCGGGGCACGAGGTGGAGACAAAGATATGAGAAAAGAATAAACTTTATACATTCATTTTAAAAAAAAGAGAGAGATTTATGGAAAAAAGACTCATGACGTTTATCGCCTGCTTGTTCCTTAGCATAGGAATGGCTTTGGCACAAACTCAAGTTTCCGGAACGGTCACCTCTTCCGAAGATGGCTCGCCAGTTATCGGCGCCAGCATCAAGGTGGTAGGCACCAATACCGGTACTGTTACCAACATTGATGGTAACTTCTCACTGAACGTATCAGCCAACGCGAAGTTGGAGGTATCGTACATCGGCATGGTCACCAAGACCGTCAAGGCCGCAAAGAACATGAAGATTGTATTGGATACTGATAACCACGCTCTTGATGAGGTAATGGTTGTTGCTTATGGTACAGCCAAGAAGAGCGCCTTTACAGGTTCGGCAGCTGTAGTAGGTTCTGAGGAACTTTCCAAGAAGGTTACCACTAACGTAGCTGATGCTTTGGTTGGTTCTGTATCAGGTTTGCAGATGCGTGGTAGTTCTGGTCAGCCTGGTGCAAGCCAGGGTAGTATCAACATTCGTGGTATCGCTTCTATGTATGCTGCTACAGACCCATTGATCATTGTCGATGGTGCTCCTTATTCTGCAAGTCTTTCTAATATCCCTACCGACGACATCGAGTCGGTTACAGTATTGAAGGATGCTGCTTCTGCTGCTCTTTATGGTGCACGTGGTGCTGCTGGTGTTATCATTGTAACAACCAAGAAGGGCGCCAATAATTCTGAAGGCAAGATTAATGTCGACATGAAGTGGGGTTCCAACTCTCGTGCCGTTCCTGAGTATGATGTCATCACAGACCCAGGTCAGTATTACGAGGCTGTGTACTCAGAATATTACAACAAATATTACTATGCTGATGGCTTGAGTGCCAGCGCAGCCAATGTAAAGGCAAACTCTGCTATGTTGAACAAATTGGCATACAATGTGTACAGCTATCCTGACACAGAGCAGCTCATTGGATTGGACGGCAAGTTGAATCCTAATGCAACTTTAGGCCGCACAATAACAGGCGCCGGCGGTAAGTCATACTATGTAACACCTGACAACTGGACGGATGCTGTGTTCCAGAACTCTTTGCGTCAGGAATATAACGTAAACGCAAGTGGCGGTTCTGACCGTTCTTCTTATTATGCAAGCTTAGGTTACTTGAACGATGAGGGTATCATCAAGAACTCAAGTTTCGAGCGAATCACTGCTCGCCTGAAGGCCGACTATCAGATTAAGAAATGGTTGAAGTTAGGTGCCAACATTGGCTTTGTAAACTCTACACAGGAGGCCAATGCCAACTTAGGTACCAGCTTGAGCTTCACATCCAGCATGGCTCCTATTTATCCATTGTATCTCCGTCAGATTGACGAAAATGGCAAAGTTTATATCCCAACCGATGAGAGAGGCTTGCCTTTGTACGATTTGGGATCTTCTACATTAGGTATCAACCGTCCATTCAACAACAACTACAACCCTATTGCTTCCAACAACTATGACAAGAGTGAGAGCAAGGGTCATCAGCTGAATGGTACATTCACCGCAGATATTCAGATTACAGACTTCTTGAAGGCCAACTTGACCAGCACCATTATCTGGGGACAGACCAATGCGACAGGCTATGCCAACCCATTCTTCGGTTCTAAGGCAGGTGTGAACGGTTCGCTTTCTAAGTCTTCTACAGAAAGCTGGCGTCAGAACCACGTACAGACTCTTACCTATTTCGACAATTTTGGCAAGCATGGTGTTACCGTAATGCTTGGTCACGAATACTACAAGATTAACAGCACCTATCTTGATGCCTTGGCTGAGGGCGGCTTCTCGCCAAGCATCTTGCAGATTAGCGCCTTTGCCAACAAGAAGGATGCAAGTGGCTATGAGTCAGCTTACAATGTAGAGGGTTTCTTCGGCAATGCTCAGTACAACTACGACAACAAGTACTTCGGCTCTTTCTCTTATCGCCGTGATGCTTCTTCACGCTTCGCTAAGGAGAACCGTTGGGGTAGCTTCTGGTCAGTAGGTGCAGCTTGGCTGATCAACAAGGAGGCTTGGTTTAATGCTCCTTGGGTAGACGAGTTGAAGCTGAAGGCTTCTATCGGTCAGCAGGGTAATGATAACATCGGCAACTGGGCTTACACCGACCTCTATACATTGTCTCAGGTTTCAGATACAGAGATGTCTGCATCTTTCGCACGCTTGGGTAACAAGAATATCACTTGGGAAACTACCACCAACTTCAACATTGGTACTGAGTTCAGTTTCTTCAAGGGCCGCTTGAGCGGTAGCTTCGACTTCTATACCAAGAAGACAACCGACTTGCTCTTCTGGCTGCATGTGCCAGAGTCACAGGGTACTCGTGGCTACTATAGCAATGTGGGCGATCTCCGCAACACGGGTGTCGAGTTGACCTTGACAGGTCACATTTTCCGCACTAAGGATTTCGACTGGTCTGTTACAGCCAACTTGGCACACAACAAGACCAAGATATTGAAGCTTGACTCTACTTCAAAGAACCAGTATGGTGGCTTCTCACAGACCAGTGACATGAGCTATACCATGTATTGGTATAAGGAAGGTGGTCCTCTCTACAACGGCTTCCTGCCTAAGTATGCCGGTGTCAACGATAAGGGTGAGGCACTCTATTGGGTAGACGAGGATATCTCGGATAGTGAAAGAACAGGTCGTCCTGGCAAGAAGTTGTCTTACACTACAACTGACGCCAGCAAGGCCAGCAACTATGAGACAGGCTCGTTGTTGCCAAAGGTATCTGGCGGTCTTAGCACCACGGTCTCTTATAAGGGATTTGATGCTACATTCAGCTTCGACTACCAGATTGGAGGCAAGGTGTACGATATGAAGTATGCCCGTTTGATGAATCCTCTGACAGCCAACTCTACTGGTGGTTTGGCTATCCATAAGGACTATATCAAGTCATGGAGTCCTAACAATACCAGCAGCGACATTCCTCGCTGGCAGTATGGTGACGACAACAATCAGGCATCTGACCGATTCTTGACCAACGCAAGTTACTTCAACTTCCAGTCATTCACAGTAGGTTACACCTTCCCAAAGAATTTGATACCATACTTCTCTAAGATTCGCATTTACTGCTCTGGCGAGAACCTTGGTTTCATCTCAGCTCGCAAGGGCTTGGATCCACGCTACTCGTATGATGGTGTGACTGGCACAAGTTACTCACCTACACGTAATATCTCTGGTGGTATTCAATTGACGTTCTAAAAACATTAAAAGACGAAACAATGATGAAAATAAATAAAACAACATTTGTTGCTCTTGCTTTGGCAGCAACTTCGTTCACCAGTTGTATCGAAGAAGTTGACCCACAGAGCAGCACCGTAACCATAGACCAGGCTGCTTCGGCTCCCAACTCGTTCAACAAGTTCGTATCGGCTATCACAGCCGATATGAATGGTCGCCCAATGATGAACAGTAGTTCCGAATTGAGTAAAAACAACTACGATTTTGGCTATCCTTCACAGATGATTCAGCGTGACCTTATGGGTCAGGACATCGCTTATCCCGCCACTGTTGCACCAGGATTTTTCACTGTATGGTACAATTATTTCGATGTGTTGACACCACAATATTTGATGTGTCAAATTCCATGGACTATATATTATGCGTGGATCAAAAACTGTAATACTGTCATCAAGATGGGTGCAGGCAATCCTACAGAAGAGCAGAAGAGTGGCGTGGGTATTGCATACGCCATGCGCGCCTTCTTCTATGAGGATATGGCACAGATGTATGCCAACGAGACTTACACCAAGAATCCACAGGCTGAGACCGTGCCTATCGTTTCTGATGACGAGAGCATCGACATGAACCACAACCCTCGTGCTACCAATGAGAAGATGTGGAATTTCATCCTCTCTGACCTCGATAAAGCAGAGGAATATCTTGCAGGCTACGAGCGTCCTGACAAGACTACTCCTGATGTTTCAGTCGTTTATGGTCTGAAGGCACGTGCCTACCTCGTAATGGGCAAATGGGATAAGGCTGAAGAATATGCCAAGAAGGCACAAGCAGGATATTCTGTAATGTCTTCTGCAGAATATACCGACCGTGAGACAGGTTTCAATACGCCTAACGAGGCATGGATGTTCTGTCTAACCTACAAGGACACTGACCCATGTATCAAGTACAATGACGCTGATACTTCTTGGGGATCTCAGATGTCACTTGAGATCAACCCAGACAAGGATGTCTCTGCCTGTGGCTATGCTGCCAATTATGGTGATGCCAAGTTGATAGACCGTCACCTCTATGAGACCATTCCTGCTACCGACTGTCGCAAGAAGTGCTTTGTTGACTTCTCTACCAACGACATGGAAGGCACAGAACTCGAGAATAAGTTGAAGGAATATTCTGACTATCCTACATGGCTTGAGTATTCAGCAGAAATAGCCAAATGGCCAGGAACAGGTGGTCTGAGCTTGAAGTTCCGTACAGCCAATGGCGTGGAAGGACACAACAATACAGCCAAGGGCTTCCTCCAGTCTGTTCCTTTGATGCGTGTTGAGGAAATGAAGCTCATCGAGGCAGAGGCTGCTGGTATGCAGGACGAGGCTCGTGGCAAGCAGTTGCTTGAGGCTTTTGCCAAGGCACGTGACCCACAATTCGAGTATGGCAAGCATGTCAACGATAAGTATGGCAACAGCAGCAACTCTGGCTTCCAGAACGAGATTTGGTGGCAGCGTCGTGTAGAACTTTGGGGCGAGGGCTTTGCTACCTTCGACATCAAACGCTTTGGCAAGAGTGTGATTCGCAGCTATGCTGGAACAAACCACTGCGAGGAATCCCGTTGGAACACAACAGGTGTGCCACAGTGGATGACCTTGATGATTGTGGAGAGTGAGGGTGCATACAATGCCGATTGTACTCAGAACCCAATGGTAACAACTCCTACAAGCGACTCACAAGAGTATGTATGGTAAAACTATAGTTTAACAGATAAAAGAAAAGAATATGAAAAAATATATTTATGGACTGTTCTTTGCCCTCGTGGCGGTAGCTATGTTTACCGCCTGCTCTGAGGATGAAGGTTCCGACATCGGTTCTGACAGCCAAGCTAAAGCAACTCTTTATCAGTACACAGCCACAGAGCCTAATGATGCTGATATTGATACGCAGATTCGTATCGCTACCAACAGCGCTACACAGAGTGCTTATCTGCTGGTAGAGAAAACTGCTGATTATGAAAGTCGCCTTACTCAACTGGGTGAGGAAGGCTATAAGGACTATGTGGTTGAGAATGGTGAGAAGATTGAAGGTGCAGAAGGTGCTGCCAATAT
>CAVACC010000118.1:0-6649 GCA_963587495.1 Clostridia bacterium
GCATGAGGTTGGCCTTCTCCAACTGGTCGTAGAAGAAGAGATAGTCCTGCGAGAACTCCACTGCCAGGGAGTCGGCATGAGCCTTGGCGAAGTTGGCACGCAGCACGTTCATGCCGCTGAACATCCAGCAGCGGCCAGAGCTCTTCTGGTTGTGGATGCGCTGCGCAGGAGTCTCCACGCTGAAGTGGGTGTCTACAGGACCCGCATTGGCACGGTTCTTCACCAAGTCGTCGATACTGTTGGCAGCGATGGCATTGAAGAGCGCCTTGTCGGCAGCCGATGTCTTCTGCATTTTCTCGATCTGCGAGAGCATCTGCGCTGAGATGCCTCCCTGCTTGGTCTGAGCCATCGTGGCAGCAGAAACGGCCAGCAAGGCTCCTAAAAGGAAGATGTTTTTTCTCATTATGTTGTGATATTATTGATTTGTCGGGATGCAAATTTACGAAGAAATTGTGGGAAAACAGAAATAAATCGGACAAAAATGACACATACTGAAAAAAAAACACTACCTTTGCATGGTTATTCATGAGATGAAGACATGGACAAAGAGAAGTTTAGCCTTTTAAGCAACATCAAGTATCCCGAAGACCTGCGCAAGCTGAGCATCGACGAGCTGCCGGAACTCTGCAGGGAACTGAGAGAGGACATCATCGAAGAGGTAGCGGTCAACCCCGGACATTTCGCCTCCTCGCTGGGTGTCGTCGAAATCACCGTAGCCCTACATTATATATACAATACACCTTACGACCGCATCGTGTGGGACGTGGGCCATCAAGCCTATGGTCACAAGATACTGACCGGGCGGCGCGACGCCTTCTGCACCAACCGAAGGCTGCACGGCATACGCCCCTTCCCCACTCCCTTAGAGAGCGAATACGACACCTTTGCCTGCGGGCACGCCAGCAACTCGATTTCGGCGGCGCTCGGCATGGCTGTGGCTGCCAAGCAGAAGGGAGAGAACGACAGGCACGTAGTGGCAGTGATAGGCGACGGAGCCATGAGCGGAGGACTCGCCTTCGAGGGAATCAACAACGCATCGAGCACGCCCAATGACCTGCTCATCATACTCAACGACAACGATATGAGTATCGACCGCGCCGTGGGAGGTATGGAGAAATACCTGCTCAACCTCGACACCAACGAAACCTACAACCGACTGAGGTTCAAGGCTTCGCAATGGCTGCACTCGAAAGGCTACCTCAACGATGACAGGCGAAAGGGAATACTGAGACTGAACAACGCGCTGAAGTCGGCACTGAGCCACCAGCAGAACATCTTCGAGGGAATGAACATACGGTATTTCGGACCCTTCGACGGACACGACATACGCGAAATGGTGCGCGTGCTGCGACAACTCAAGGACATGAAAGGCCCCAAGTTGCTCCACCTGCACACCACCAAGGGCAAGGGCTACGAGCCTGCCGAGAAGAGCGCAACCATCTGGCACGCACCAGGAAAGTTTGACCCCGAGACGGGAGAGCGATTAGTGAGCGACACCAGCAACCAGCCGCCCAAATATCAGGACGTCTTCGGAAACACCCTGCTCGAACTGGCACGGCAGAACCACAACATCGTGGGTGTAACGCCCGCCATGCCCACCGGATGCTCCATGAGCATCATGATGAAGCAAATGCCCGACAGGGTGTTCGACGTGGGCATAGCCGAAGGACACGCCGTCACCTTCTCGGCAGGAATGGCAAAGGACGGACTCATGCCGTTCTGCAACATATACAGCTCGTTCGCACAGCGGGCTTACGACAACATCATACACGACATGGCGCTGCTCAGTCTGCCCGTGGTGCTGTGTCTCGACAGGGCTGGACTCGTGGGCGAGGACGGACCCACACACCACGGAGCCTTCGACCTGGCGGCGCTGCGGCCTGTGCCCCACCTCACCATCGCATCGCCTATGAACGAGCACGAGCTGCGCAACCTGATGTACTCGGCCCAGTTGCCCCACCACGGCTGCTACGTGATACGCTACCCCAGAGGCAACGGTGTGCTCACCGACTGGCGAAACCCCATGCAGGAAATCGTGACCGGAACGGGCAGAAAACTGAAGGAAGGCACCGACGTGGCTGTGCTCACCCTCGGACCTATCGGAAACGATGCTGCCGAGGCCATAGCCGAAGTGGAGAAAGAGACGGAGGGACTGAGCGTGGCCCACTACGACATGCGATTCCTGAAACCGCTCGACGAGAAACTGCTCCACGAGATAGGAAGTAGATTCAACCGCATCGTAACCATCGAGGACGGCGTGCGCATGGGTGGCTTCGGCTCTGCCGTCCTGGAATGGATGAGCGACCACGACTATCATCCTCACGTCATCCGCATGGGACTGCCCGACGAGTTTGTGGAACACGGCACGATAGCACAGCTCAGAGAAATCGTGCACATGGATAAGAAATCAATCAAAGAAGCTATTATAAAAGAATGAAAATCATCATTGCTGGCGCATACGCCATCGGAACGCACCTGGCGAGACTCCTGTCACGCAGCAACGAGGAGATAACACTCATCGACGAGAGCGAGGAGCGGCTGGCAAGCATCGGCTCCGACTGCGACCTGCTCACCATGGTGGGAAAGCCTACGAGCCTGAGGGTATTGCGAGATGCGGGAACGGCAGACGCCGACCTCTTCATCGCTGTCACGCCATTGGAGAGCACCAATATCACTGCCAGCATCCTGGCGAAAAACCTGGGAGCCAAGCGAACGGTGGCACGCGTGGACAACCCCGAATACATGGATCCGCAGGCACAGGAGTTCTTCCAGGGACTGGGCATCAGCAAGCTGATATATCCAGAAATGCTCGCCGCTGTCGACATCAACAACGGACTGAAGATGAGCTGGGTGAGACAGCGATGGGACGTGCACGACGGCGCCCTGGTGATGCTCGGCATCAAGCTGCGACAGACCTGCGAGATACTGAACCAGCCGCTCAAGGACATCAGCGGACCCAACGACCCCTACCACGTAGTGGCCATCAAGCGAGGCGACGAAACCATCATCCCCGGCGGTAACGACGAGTTGAAACTCTACGACCTGGCTTACTTCATGACCACTCGCAACTATATTCCCTACATCCGAAAGATAGTGGGCAAGGAGCACTATGTGGACGTGAAGAACGTGATGATTATGGGCGGAGGACGCACGGCCGTGAGAGCCGTGAAGAAAATGCCCGAATACATGGAGTGCAAAATCATCGAGAAGGACGAGGCACGGTGTGAGTACCTCAACGAAATACTCGACGAGAACAAGACGCTCGTCATCCATGGCGACGGACGCGACATCCCGCTGCTCAACGAGGAGGGAATACGCAGCACGCAGGCTTTCGTGGCGCTGACGGGAAACGCAGAGACCAATATCCTGGCATGCCTCACAGCCAAGCGCATGGGAGTGAGAAAGACCGTGGCTGCCGTAGAGAACGTCGACTACGTGAGCATGGCTGAGAGCCTCGACATCGGAACCATCATCAACAAGAAGGTGATTGCCGCCAGCTACATCTATCAGATGATGCTCGATGCCGACGTGATGAACGTGCGCTTCCTCATGAATGCCAACGCCGACGTGGCGGAGTTCATCGCCAAAGAAGGATCCAAGGTCACCAAGAAGCCTGTCAAGGATTTGGGAATGCCCATCGGCGTGACCATCGGCGGACTGGTGCGTGGCGAGGAGGGAATGCTCGTTTCGGGCAACACACAGATTGAAGCGGGCGACTCGGTCATGGTATTCTGCCACAACATCAATATGAAAAAGATAGAAAAATACTTTGTATGATGGGAGGTAATGGGAACTTCCATTAACTCCTTAAAACTTCCCTCACTTGAGAAAACTTGAACAAAAAGAATGATCAACTGGAAACTGATATACAAGGTTCTGGGGCAGCTGCTCTTCATTGAGGCTTCGCTGCTGCTGCTCAGTCTGCTGGTAGCTGTCTACTATCAGCAGGAAGACATCTTTGCCTTCATCGTGGCAACGCTGACCACTATTGGCGGAGGACTCATCCTGAAATGGCGAGGACACGGAGCCGACAACTCCATGTCGCGACGCGACGCCTATCTCGTTGTCTCGCTATCGTGGATTATCTTCAGCCTCTTCGGCACGCTGCCCTTCATGGTGAGCGGCTACATCAACCACTTCACCGATGCCTACTTCGAGACGATGTCGGGATTCACCACTACCGGAGCCACCATACTCGACGACGTGGAGTGCTTTCCGCACGGACTGCTGTTCTGGCGATCACTCACACAGTGGATAGGCGGACTGGGTATCGTGTTCTTCACCATCGCCCTGCTGCCATCGCTCGTAGGCGGACAGACCAAGGTGTTTGCCGCCGAAGCCACAGGCCCTATCAAGACCAAGTTGCATCCACGTATCTCCACATCGGCAAAGTGGATTTGGAGCATCTATCTCGTGCTCACCATCGCCTGCATTCTGTCGTATTATGTGGCGGGAATGGGACTTTTCGACAGTTTCAACTATGCCATGACGACAACGGCAACGGGAGGCTTCTCCACCCACAACACCAGTACCGAGTTCTTCCATTCGCCATCGCTCGAATACATCTGTACGTTCTTCTGTTTCCTATCGGGTGTCAACTTCACACTGCTCTATGCCGCCGTCATCAAGTTTAAGATCAAGGAACTGTTCCGTAACTCCGAGTTCCGATTCTACATCTTCCTCGTCACGGTCTTCAGCATCTTCATTATGGTTGAGCTCATGGTGATGCGCAACTACGATATAGAACACGCCTTCCGCAGCGCCATCTTCCAGGTGGTTTCGTTTATCACGACCACTGGTCTCTTCAACGACGATGCCGCACTCTGGCCTCACGTCACATGGGTAGTGCTGTCGATGTGTATGTTTATCGGTGCCTGCTCGGGCAGTACGAGCGGTGGACTGAAATGCATCCGTGGCGTCATCCTGCTGCGCATGGTGAAGAATGAGTTCCGACAGATATTGCACCCCAACGCCGTGCTGCCGCTCAAGATCGACGGGGTGAACGTGCCCATGCAGAAACGTGTCACGCTGCTGGCGTTCCTCACCATCTACCTCATCATCTGCGCCATCATCTCGTTCACGATGATAGCGATGGGAATCGACAACACCAATTCCATCACCATCACGCTGAGTTGCGTGGGAAACGTAGGACCAACCTTGGGAACTGAGATTGGCCCCACCATGTCGTGGAGCGAACTGCCCGATCTGGCCAAGTGGTTCTGCTCGCTCATGATGCTCATCGGCCGTCTGGAAATCTTTACCGTACTGGTGATCTTCACTCCAGCCTTCTGGAAGGAAAATTAAAAAGGTAAAAAAGTAAAAAGAACCTTCTTGCTGATAAGGCGTTTAATGTTAAGGGTGAAAAAGTAAAAATTAAAATCAACATAACATAAAATAATAAGTGTACTCCGCTCGTTATTTGTTTAGTAAATACTCAACTATAACAAGTGAGGAGATAAAAAAGTGAAAGAGTAACAAAAACTTATTCTATCTGACTATAAATAATTAAACAACAAGCACTATGAAACCCTTAAAATTTCAACCATTACTGAAATCCACCATCTGGGGTGGCAACAAGATTATCAACTTCAAGCATCTCAACCTGCAGCAGGAGAAAGTAGGCGAGAGCTGGGAAATCTCTGGTGTGCCAGGCAACGAGAGCATCGTGGCTGACGGCGAGATGAAAGGCAAAAGCCTCAACGAAGTGGTCGCTGAGCAGAAAGACAGCTTCTTAGGTAAGGAGAACTATCAGCGATTCGGCAATGAATTTCCACTGCTCATCAAGTTTATCGACGCCAACACCGACCTCTCCATCCAGGTGCATCCCAACGACGAGATAGCGCACAAGCAAGGCAAGGAGCGCGGAAAGACAGAGATGTGGTACGCCCTGCCATGCGAGCCCGACGCCAAGCTATACAACGGTCTGAAAATGAAGATCACACCCGAAGAGTACAAGCAGATGGTTGAGAACGACACCATCACCGACGCCCTTGCACAATACGAGGTGAAGGAGGACGACTGCTTCTTTATCCCTGCAGGCAGAATACACGCCATCGGAACGGGTTGCTTCGTGGCAGAGATACAGCAAACCAGCGACGTGACTTACCGCATCTACGATTTCAAGCGCAAGGACAAGGACGGCAACTACCGACAGCTGCACACCAAGGAGGCTTCCGAGTGCATCGACTACACCGTGCTGTCCAACTATCGACAGGAATACAAACCTGTGAAGAATCAGGGTGTCAGCATCGTGCGCTGCCCTTATTTCTGCACCGCAGTCTACGATCTCGACGAGCCTATGACGCTCGACTACTCTGAGCTCGACAGCTTCGTGATCCTCATCGGTCTGAAGGGCCAAGCCACCGTCACCGACAACGAGGGCAACACCGTCACCCTGCAGGGCGGCGAAAGCATCGTGGTTCCTGCCTCCACCCAGACGTTGAAGGTAGAGGGAACATTGAAGTTCCTCGAGACATACGTGTAGTTTTTTAAAGGTAAAAAGGTAAAAAAGTAAAAAGGTAAAAAGAGCCTTCTTGCTGATAAAGTATTTACCTTTTTACCCTTTTACTTTTTTACTTTTTTACCTTTTTACCTTTGAAAGTACATATAAAAAGTGTTTGAGAGAAGAATGAGGAAAGTTTACTGGTTA
>CAVACC010000119.1:0-6622 GCA_963587495.1 Clostridia bacterium
GAAAACTACCTGTCAAAACTTTTGGAGGCGAACGCATTTTGATGCGTCCGCCCTGCTCTACAGTATTGCTGTTGCCGGAGATGTTGAAAGAAGCATTCCAAGTCAGATTCTTCTTACGGATGATGTCACCAGAGATAGAGAGTTCGAAACCACGGTTGCTAATCTCACCGATGTTCTTGCGGATGTAAGAGAAACCAGTCTCCTTTGGCAACTGATAGTTAGCCAACAATCCGTCTGTATATTTATAGTAGTAGTCTGCTGTTACAACCAAACGGTTGTTGAAGAAGTTGAGATCGAGACCCAAGTCAAACTGACGTGTCTCCTCCCACTTCAAATCTGAAGAACCGATACGGGCTGGCCTCACACCACCCACACCGTCATAGATATTACTTGGTGTATAAGAATAAACATACTCGTAGTTTCCGATACTCTGGTTACCTGTAACACCATAAGAGACACGAATCTTACCATCGGTCATTACCTTACGGGCGCCCTTCATGAACTTCTCATCAGAGAAACGCCAACCGAAAGAAGCAGACGGGAAGTTACCCCACTTGTTGTTCTTGGCAAAGCGTGAAGAACCGTCTCGACGAACGTTCAGTGTCAACAAGTAACGACGCAAGTAGTCGTAAGTGATACGTGTGTAGAAAGAAGCCAAGGAGTGGCGAGTCTCCACACTGCCTGTTGCAGAAAGGTCGAGGTTGGCGGCAAAAGCGTTCAGGGTATAGATATAGTCGGTAGAAGCATTCATACCGGCGATATTCTCATTTTCATAATACCATTTCTGAACGCTCATACCTGCCATACCAGTGAAGTGATGAGCACCCCAGTTACGAGTGTAAGTAAAGTAGTTCTCATTCATCCAGTTCCAGTTCAAGTAATTGTAAGAGTAACCGTTGTTGCTCTTCTGCCACTCATCTGTAATCAAACTTGGAATCAATTTCTTACGCTTGTCGAGATAGAAGTTGGCATTGATGTTGGTACGGAACGACAGATGCTTGTTGAACTTAAAGTTGAAATATTGATAGAAGTTAGCTTTATACGAATTAGTAAAGTCGGTAGTGTAATTAATCAGAGCCACAGGGTTCTTCTGACCATTGAACACACCTACTATAGAACCATCGGAATAGGTTGTGTTGAAGTAAGGACGACGGCTGAGCACAGAGCTGAGCAACTGGCCCTCGTTCACACCTTCCTTTTTGGAATAAGACAAAGACATACGGCTACCCATGCTCAGCCACTTGCTGGGCGAATAGTCTGCATTGACACGGGTGCTGAAACGCTGATAGCCAGTATTATCGATAATACCACGCTCATTATAGTAAGCGGTATTGACAAAATACTTCAACGCCTTAGAACCACCACCTATACTTACGTCAACCTCGTCTTTGTTTCCCACCTGGGTAATCATATCGAGATAGTCATTATCTACATTAAAGAAGTAGTTGTATGGATCCTGCAAGATGTCCATACTCTGATCAGGATTACCACCACCATAAGTCAGGAAGTAATTTCTGCGTGCCTGATCATAGAACAGACGGTCAGCTCTGTTGGCCTGAGGAATCTTGTGAGAGAGCTTGCCCCAAGAGTGATAATACTTTACGTTGATCTCCGGTTTGCCTTCCTGACCACCACGAGTAGTCACGATAATCACACCATTGGCAGAACGAGAGCCATAGATAGCTGCAGAAGCTGCATCCTTGAGCACTTCCACAGAAACAATATCACTTGGGTTGATGTCATCGATGCTCTCCATCGGAGCACCGTCTACAATATAAAGAGGTGAAACGCCCTCAGAAGAAAAGGTAGAGGTACCACGCACCTTAATGGTAGAAGACTCACCAGGCTGACCAGAACCAGAAACGACCTGTACACCGGCAGTACTACCCTGCAATGCCTCATACACGTTGGTAGCCATCTTGTTCTCAATCTCCTTAGAACTGATAGAAGAGATAGAACCAGTTACGTCACGCTTCTTCATCGTACCGTAACCTACAACGATCACCTCGTCGAGCTTCTTACCCACCTGTGAGTCTTTCATCACAAGTTTCATGCTCTGGCCATAAACAGGCAGTTTCTCGATATCCTCCTTACCGATGTAAGAGAACAGCAAAGGAGTCTTTCGGTTGTCGTCCTCCAGGGTAAACTCACCATCAAAGTTAGTGATAGTACCCTTACCGGTGCCCTTGATACGAACGGTTACACCAATCAATGGCTCACCCTCCTCGTCGACAATTACACCAAAGACTTTGTTGCCTGCTGCCTTCTGGGCTGGCTGGGCTGCTGCCTGAGCATTCTTGCTGACAACAACGAATTTGCCATTCAACTTATACTGGAATGGCAGTCCCTTGAGAATAGCAGTCATGGCATGTGTTAAAGGCTCTTTTTTAACAGTGGCTGTTACATGATAAGACTGAACCTCGTCGTAGGTGAAGAGCACCTTACAACCAGATTCTTTCTCCACCGCCTTCAAGGCTGTAGCCAATGGAGTCTTGTTAAAACTAAGCGTTAGCAACTTCTTCGTAGGGTCCGCGCCATAGGCAGACTGTGCTACAAAGACAAATAACAGGGTCAGAGGTATCATCATTACAAAGAACCTTGACCGAAGTTGTTTCTTCATTACACTCATGTTAATAGATGAATAGATTTATTTTTAAATAATTTACTAATCATGAATATAACGAGGAAGACACGACAAAGGTCCCTCAAAAAATGAAAAAAAACATCTTTTCTGCATTTTTTTCATTTTTGGAAGGACAGACATCAGAAAACAGATAGAAAAAGAGTTTGGTGCTTAGGTCGTTTTAGAAGACGGAGACGGTGTTAATGTGACAACAACCTCATCGCCAGCATCTATCCAGAGACGATATTGGTTCTTGCCGACAAACTTTTCTATCTCTCCCCGACTTGCCTTGGGAGGACGGGAGGAAGAAAAATACAAGTAACCACTTCCCGATGACGCCTGAATGCGTATCTGGTCAGCATCTCTATAGACCGAGATCTCCCCTTTAGGCAAAGGAATCTTTCCCTCTATAAACTCCAAACCTCCCAACTCGGGACGTATCTCAAACTCCTCATAACCTGGCTTCACTGGCTTGACACCCAAGAAATATCTGCCAAAGAGATAGTACAGGCAGATACCCCAGGCATAACACTGTTTCTCATCGACCACAGCGTCTGGCGATGACAACTGGGCCTTGAGGAGACTACTATTCCATTGCTTCCTTATTCGCTCAAGTACCTGCGACAGGCTGCCCAACGAACAAAGGGCTGCCAACTCATAGAACTGCATAAAAGGTGATGTGAAAGGCTTGATGGCAGGATTGTTGATAACAGCCGATGCCACCTCCTGCTTCTGAGTCTCGGTGAGGTAATCGAAGAAAATAGCAAAGACATTGGAGTGACGGGTAATAAGCCTGCTACGTCGTCCATCGACAACACGATGAACCAAAGCCTTTCGTTTCTCGTTCCAGAAAGAAGGCAGAATCTGCTTACGCAGACGGGTGAAAAGCGCGAAAAAACGTTCCTCATCGGCTTTTCTTCCCAACAGATGGGCACACTGCGCCATGTCTTCCAAACTCTTGCAATAGAGGATTTGCTCGAAAGACAGTAAGCCTCGCCTGTCTCCATTCTCTGGCAGCCAGTCGACAAAGACTTGATCATCTGCCTTTAACTTAATCATTCCATTGGAGTCGGTATGGGAAAGACAATAGTTTATAAACTTTCGCATACGAGGGTATGCCTGACGTACACGGCGCTCGTTGCCCGTGTATTGATAATGTTCATAGATACTGAGAAACCAATAAAAGGTATGGTCGGCTAAGGAGTCTGCATGGGCTGTGACAGGATCTTGACCAGGATGCTGCCATACAGAGCGCTCACACACTCTCCATATTTCATTAAAGGTTTCGTCACTGCATCTGAAAGCTGGTTTGTTTGTTGATATCATCACTTTAAATAGATTAGTTTTGTTTGTTTCGTAGATTGTTTCCGATGTGTTTTCAAGGTATTCAAGTCGGGGGCGCTTATCGCTGTATGCGCCCACCCGACGATGTCATGTTGACTATAATCTCGTCTTCGCTTACCAGGTTCTGGTCGCCAGGCACCGTGTTCTTCAGCGCACTTGCAGAGAGCGAGAAGTCGAGACATTTCTGATTGTCGTCAGCCCACTTGAGGTTGGCATGCAGATAAGCTGCAATGAAAGCATCGCCTACTCCCATAGGATCTATGATGGGCTGTATGTCGTAAATCTTTGTGGTGTAAAGAGCGTCAGCCTGTGCGTCATAGAGCACACCTGTAAGAGTGTGATGACTGCTGGCTATCTGGTTTCTTACTGCCATCACCATCTTCTTGCACTTAGGGAAAAGCTGGTGCATACGGCGGAAATAAGCAAGATAAGCCTCTCTGTCCATCTCGTAATCAGCATCCAAAGCCTCGAAAGGTATATGCCTCTCACCACTGGCTACCTCCCACTCATTCTGGTCGCCGAAGATGATGTCGCTATACTGCATCATGCGATAGAGCACATCGCGGGGCTGAAGTCCATACCCCCAGAGATTCTTGCGATAATTGATGTCACAGGAGATAGTGAGTCCTTTCTTTACTGCCAGCTCGATAGCGTCCATCGTTGTTTCCATGGCATCGCGGCTGATGGCACAAGTAATTCCTGAGCAGTGAAAGATACCAGCATCTTCAAGCACCTTGTCCCATTTGATCATTCCGCGCTTAAGGGTATAGAAAGAAGAGTCCTTGCGGTCGTACACAACACGGGAGTTGCGCATGCCCACGGCTTCTTCAAAATAATAGGTTCCAAGACGGTCTCCTCCTTTTACAACATGAGAAACATTGAGATTATATTCGCGAAGATGCATCAGAGCTGCATCACCCAAAGGACCATAAGGCACACGGGTAACATACTCCACATTATCGCCCATAAAGGCTAAAGACACCGCAGCATTAGCTTCACTGCCGCCATAGTTTCCTTCAAATCTGCGTCCCTGAAACAGGCGTTGGTAACCGGGTTTGGAAAGCCTGAGCATAATTTCGCCGAATGTAACAATCTTAGTTTTCATGTTGAAAGAATTTTATATATAAAAAGTCATAAAGGAATAGAGAAAAGTGCAGATATAAAGTGAAAAGAGTGAAGAGAGAAGATTTCAAATCCATTGTTGCCTACAGGCTGTATGATTCTTCACTCTTCGTTCTTCACTCTTTTACTTATATTATTACTTTACCAATTCCATAGTATCGCGGGCGATAACAATTTCCTCGTCGGTAGGAACTACTACTACCTTCACCTTACTGTCATCGGTAGAAATAATTGCCTCCTTACCGTGGATGGTATCGTTGACTTCTTTGTTGATCTTGATGCCCAAGAACTCGAGGCCCTTGCAGGAATCCTCACGAAGGTCGGTCTGGTTCTCACCTACACCTGCTGTAAATACGATGGCATCAACACCACCCATAGCAGCTGCGTAAGCGCCAATGTACTTCTTGATGCGATACTCGTACATGCGGAGTGCCAGGAGTGCCTTCTCATTACCCTCGTTGGCAGCCTTCTCTACATCACGCATATCTGAAGAAATGCCTGTGATACCGAGCACACCGCTCTTCTTGTTCAAGAAGTCGGCCATTTCCTGTGGCTTCATGTTCAACTTGTCCATCAGGTAGGTAACAGCAGAAGCATCGATATCACCACAACGTGAACCCATCATCAGACCAGCCAACGGAGTCAAGCCCATAGAGGTGTCCATTACCTTGCCGTTCAGTACAGCAGCGATAGAACCACCATTACCAATGTGGCAAGTGATAATCTTGGAGTTGTTCTGGTCGAGCCCGAGAATCTCGCATACGCGCTTGGATACATAACGGTGTGATGTACCGTGGAAACCATAGCGACGAACGTGATACTTCTCATACAACTCGTAAGGAATGGCATAAAGGTAAGCGTAGTCTGGCATGGTGCTGTGGAATGCGTTGTCAAAGACACACACCTGAGGAGTACCAGGCATCAAAGCATCTACGGCACGGATACCCTTGAGGTGACCTGCGTTGTGAACAGGAGCGAGGTCGCAAAGTTCCTCAATTCCGTCCTCTACGCTCTTGTCTACGACAACACTCTCTTTGAACTTGTCACCACCCTGTACGACACGGTGTCCTACAGCATCGATTTCCTTCAGGTCCTTGATGGCACCAATCTCAGGATCGAGCAAGCACTTGAACACAAAATTGACGCCCTCTTTGTGGTCGGGCATGTCGTGCATAATCTGCTTTTTCTCGCCGTTTGGCAATGTCACCTTGATGAATGCGTTGTCGAGACCGATACGCTCTACACCACCCTGAGCCAAAACTGACTCATCGTCCATGTTGTATAACTTGTACTTGATAGATGAACTACCACAGTTCAGAACCAATACTTTCATTGTAATGTTTACTTTTTAATGTTTAATATTTATTTGAAGAACGAAGGGCATCGGATTCTTTACTCTTCGTTCTTCACTCTTCACTTATTAAGCTTTCTTTGCATCCTGTGCCTGGCAAGCAGTAATAGCTACCATGTAGTAGATATCATCTACAGAGCAACCACGAGAGAGGTCGTTTACAGGACGAGCGATACCCTGGA
>CAVACC010000120.1:0-6507 GCA_963587495.1 Clostridia bacterium
AAGTACTTCCTTGACATCATATCTCCAAATAACGATATGCTTGATAAGATGAACAGACTTTTTGCTACGTTTCCAGAAGTAGATATGGCTGCCCTTGGTTTTCCTTCTGGTTGGGAAAACGAACCATTGTGGCAATAAAAGGCATTTGGAGTGACTACTAACCATGCCACATCGCCCACATTTTTGCAATTTCGGTGTAACAGAAGGTTAAACGTTAAATCTTCACCTTTTCATATTTAAACAGAATCCATATTGTCACTTTTCTACCGTTTAGAGCGTATAATACTGATAATCAACTAATAATAGATACGAAGGCTGTAGCGGATTAACGAGTTTAACCCTTCCGTCAAGTATTACAAAGATTGGCAACTACGCATTCAATGGCTGTAGCGGATTAACGAGTTTAACCCTTCCTGCTGGTATTACCTCAATAGGCGAGTACGCACTCTGGGGCTGTAGCGGATTAGCTTCTATTTATGTATATGCAGAGAAAGTACCAAAAATGGATAGTTACGTGTTTGATTGTTGTGATACTAAGAAATGCATCCTTTATGTGCCTAAGGGAACTTATGCTGATTATAGATCCTCTGAATTTGGCTACTTCGAGAATATAGTAGAATTCGATGCAACAGGCATCGACAAGACTACAACCTCTACCGATGTTGAGGAAGTATCTCGCTATTCTGCAGATGGTCAGCGATTGGCTGTTCCTGTTAAGGGCTTGAACATCGTGAAGTATAGCGACGGAAGTGCGAGGAAGGTTGTTGTGAAGTAAAAAATCTTAATTGGTACAATCGATATGAAAAGAAACGAGGGTGCGTCATCAGTCAATGACGCACCCTCGCTTCTTTTATGCAAAAATATTACTTGTTCAGGTGTGGATAGGAAATCCTGGTGTGGTAGATGGATTTCAGTCGTTCGATGAGTACAGACTTGGCCAAGGCTATGTCGCGGAAGGTGATAGGACACTCCCTGAAGAATCCGTCTGCCACCTGACTGTCTATCAACTTGTTGGTGAGCGTGCTGATACTCTCTTCTGTGTATTCATTGAGTGAGCGCGAAGCTGCCTCCACGGTGTCAGCCATCATCAGGATGGCCTGCTCGCGGGTGAAGGGGTTAGGACCAGGATACTGGAACATCTCCTTGTCCACCTGCTCATCGGGGTGCTCGTTGCAATAGTTAATATAGAAGTACTTGGTGAGCCCTGTGCCGTGGTGGGTAGAGATGAAGTCCTTGATGATGCCTGGCAGATTGAATTTCTCGGCAAGCTTCAGTCCTTCCGTAACGTGGCTGATGATGATTTGTGCGCTCTCCAGGTCGGAGAGTTGGTCGTGAGGATTGACACCAGCTTGGTTTTCGGTAAAGAATACAGGATTGGTCATCTTTCCGATGTCATGATAGAGGGCACCGGTACGTACCAGCAGGCTGTTGGCATGAATGCGGTTGGCTATTTCGGCTGCCAGGTTTCCCACGGTGATGGAGTGCTGGAAGGTGCCAGGAGCTATCTCGCTCAGGTTTCGGAGCAGTCCCTTATTGGTGTTGGAAAGCTCGAAGAGCGTCACGTTGGAGATGAATCCAAACATCTTCTCGATGAGGTACATCATCGGGTAGGAGAGCAGCAGGAAGATGCCGTTGATAATAAAATAGGTGTACATGCTCGGGTCGATGTTGAACACCTGGTTGTCCTGCATGAGCTGTAGAGCCAAGTAGACGATGCAACTCGATATGGTGACGAGTATGGCTGTGATGAATATCTGCGACCGCTTGGACAGTTCGCGGAGCGAGTAGATGGCCACCAGTCCCGATGCCAACTGCACGATGATGAACTCGTACTGATACTTCACTGCGGCGGCACAGATAAGAATCATCGTGACATGAGTGATGAATGCCGTTCGGGAATCCATAAACACCCTGACGAAGATCGCAGCCATGGCAAAGGGGATGATATAGACCGAGAAGAAGTTGTGCTTCATCATCATCGACACGAGGATAGGGAAGAGGGTGATCATCGTGTAGAGCATGGTGATGCTTCGTGGCTTCTCGAAGTAGTCTTTGCGGAAGAGCGTGAGGTAGGAGGTGAACATCATGACGAGTATCAGCACGAAGAGAGTCTGGCCGATAAAGGTGGTCATGATTTCGTCCTGAGTGGAGCTTCTGCGCTTCATCTCCTTATCGAAAGAGTTGAGCACACGGCAGGTGTAGTCGTTGACGATTTCTCCACGGTCGATGATTTTCTGTCCGCTCATCACCATGCCGCTTGCCAAAGGAATGCTGCTCAGCATATCGTTTTTCTCGGCATCGCTCTTCTCTTTGTCGTACACGATATTGGCCTCTATATAGTTGTTGAGGTTGCACCGTGAGAGGATGGCTCGCTGTGCTGCGAGTTTCTCGTTGGCAAAGATGTGTTCGTAGGCTGCTATGGTGGAGTAGAAACTGCTCACCTTGAGACTCTTGGCATTTTTGCCACTCACGAACCGTATCATGCTGGTGGAGTCCTTGAAGATGTTGTTGTATTCGTTGGTGTTGATGATGCCCATCTGGTATATTTCCTGCATCTGTCTTGCCACGATGCCCACATATTCTTTGGGCAGACCGTTGATGCCCTGCTCGTAGTCGTGCAGGAATCGCTCCACCTGCTTTTTCTCGATAAGCGGGTTGAGACTGTAGTAAGGCTGGAAGTGCTTGAGCAGGGAGTCCTGTTCGTGCTTGATGGCCTCGTCTGTTTTGTAGATAGGGAAGTCGAACTTGGCAATGACCGATCCATACATCCATGGCTTTCCTACATCGTATCGATACATTCTGCCTTCGTTGCGTGGCAGGAACCATACGATGATGGCTACGGTGATACACACGAGTACGGTCTTGGTGGCGAGATTGCGCCAGTAATTCTCTTCTGTGTTGTTGAATATGCTCATTTTATACCACTATTTTAGGCTGTTTTCCTTATATTCTTTGATTACTCTGCGAAAATACGAAAAAAAACTGCTAAAATCGCAAAAAAAAGTGTAATTTTGCAGAAAATTTCAAAAATAGCTATTTTCAGACATGACTGATAGAAAAGTAAGAGTGCGTTTTGCCCCCAGTCCTACGGGCGCATTGCACATTGGCGGTGTTCGTACTGCCTTATATAATTATTTGTTTGCTCGCCAGCATGGTGGTGAGCTTGTGTTCCGTATTGAGGATACTGACTCACATCGTTTTGTGCCAGGAGCTGAGGAGTATATCCTGGAGTCATTCAAATGGCTCGGTATCAAGTTTGACGAGGGTGTAAGCTTTGGTGGAGAGCATGGTCCTTACCGCCAGAGTGAGCGACGCGACATCTATAAGAAATATGTGCAGCAGTTGCTCGATGCGGGTAAGGCTTATATCGCTTTCGATACTCCCGAGGAGCTTGAGGCAAAGCGTGCCGAGATACAGAACTTCCAGTATGATGCCCATACCCGTATGCAGATGCGCAACTCGCTCACTCTTCCTAAGGAGGAGGTTGACCAGCTCATTGCAGACGGCAAGCAGTATACTGTGCGCTTCAAGATTGAGGCCGGCGAGGAGATTCATGTCAACGATATGATACGAGGCGACGTGAAGGTGATGAGTGATATCTTGGACGACAAGGTGCTCTATAAGAGCGCAGACGAATTGCCAACCTATCACTTGGCCAACATCGTGGACGACCATCTGATGGAGATTTCCCACGTGATCCGTGGCGAGGAGTGGTTGCCAAGTGCTCCTTTGCATGTGTTGCTCTATAAGGCTTTTGGCTGGGAGGACACTATGCCACGTTTTGCCCATCTTCCTTTGTTGCTCAAGCCCGAGGGTAAGGGTAAACTGAGCAAGCGTGATGGCGACCGTCTGGGTTTCCCTGTGTTCCCATTGGAGTGGCATGATCCCAAGACAGGTGAGGTGTCATCAGGCTATCGCGAGAGTGGTTACTTCCCCGAGGCAGTGGTCAACTTCCTGGCCCTGTTGGGATGGAATCCTGGTACCGAACAGGAAATCTTCTCGCTCGATGAGTTGGTGAAGGCTTTCGATATCTCACGTTGCTCAAAGGCTGGTGCCAAGTTCGACTTCAAGAAGGGTATCTGGTTCAACCATGAGTATATACTGATGAAGAGCGATGACGAAATAGCCAATCTCTTTGCCCCAATCGTTGCCAACAATGGTGTGGAGGAGACAATGGATCGTGTGAAGCAGGTGGTACACATGATGAAGGACCGTGTGAACTTCGTCTATGAGTTGTGGCCATTGTGCTCATTCTTCTTCATTCCTCCTACAGAGTATGATGCCAAGACAGCCAAGAAGCGCTGGAAGGAGTATTCGGCCAAGCAGATGACCGAACTGGCAGAGGTGCTCGAGGGTATCGATGATTTCTCTATCGAGGGCCAGGAGCCTGTCGTGATGAAATGGGTAGAGGACAAGGGCTATAAGCTTGGCGATGTGATGAATGCATTCCGTCTTACACTCGTTGGCGAGGGCAAGGGCCCAGGCATGTTCGACATCTCAGCCTTCCTTGGCAAGGAGGAAACCCTGAAGCGCTTGCGCAGGGCCATCGAAGTGTTAGGATAAAGTGTCAATCAAACTCCTGATAATATGATCTACAACGTAGTCATTTATTTTGTCCTTTGGGGCATAGCCATTGCGAGCCTTTTCGACCATAAGGTGCGCAAGATGTGGCGTGGCGAGCGTGAAGCGTTCAGACTGCTCAAGCAGAAGGTAGACCCTACAGCTCAGTATGTGTGGTTTCATGCAGCCTCGCTCGGCGAGTTCGAACAGGGTCGCCCCCTCATGGAGCGTATTCGCAGGGATTTCCCTCAGTACAAGATATTGCTTACCTTCTATTCGCCATCGGGCTATGAGGTGCGCAAGAACTACGAGGGAGCCGACATTATCTGCTATATGCCGGTGGATACTCGATTGAATGCTATCCGTTTTCTGCGTCTGGTGCGCCCGGTGATGGCTTTCTTCATCAAGTATGAGTTCTGGTCAAACTTCCTTCACATTCTGAAGCATCGCAATATTCCTACCTACAGTGTGAGCAGCATTTTCCGTGAGGACCAGGTGTTCTTCAAGTGGTATGGCAGGAGTTATGCCGGAGTACTGAAGTGCTTCACCCGCTTCTTTGTGCAGAACGAGGAGAGCAAGCGCCTGCTCGAAAGTATTGGTATAACTGCTGTCGACGTGGTGGGAGACACCCGCTTTGACCGTGTGCTCCAGATCAAGGAGGCAGCCAAGCAGTTGCCTATATGCGATGCTTTCCGCAAGGGACATGTTGCTGAGGCTTCGGCTGCTGGAGAAACTCCTGCTGAAGAGGACTATAAGGTTTTTGTGGCAGGCAGTTCCTGGCCTCCTGATGAGGAGATATTCATTCCGTTCTTCAATGAGCATAAGGACTGGCGTCTGCTGATAGCTCCTCATGTCATAGGCGAGGATCATCTGCGTCAGATTCTTTCTCTGATAAAGGACAAAAAGGTGGTGCGCTACACCCAGACAACTCCTGAGGAAGCAGCTCAGGCTGATGTGCTGATCATCGACTGCTTCGGATTGCTGAGCAGCATGTACCATTATGGTGATGTGGCTTATGTAGGTGGAGGCTTCGGCGTTGGTATTCATAATACTTTGGAGGCTGCGGTATGGAATATGCCTGTCATCTTCGGTCCAAACAACAAGAAATTCCAGGAAGCTCAGGGCTTGCTCAAGTCGGGCGGCGGTTTCGAGGTTCAGAATTATGAGAGTTTCGAGGGCTTGATGAATTCAATGATGAATGATGAGGCTTTCCTGAAGCAGGCAGGCGACAAGGCTGGTGCTTTCGTAGCGAGTCTGTCGGGTGCTACCGATAAGGTTCTGTCTAAAGTGGAGTTGTAAAAACATCGGTAAAGGGTAATCGTATGGTGATGGATAAGCATAGAAAAAGATTATGGACATTTGTCGGCTTGCTATCTCTTGTTTGTTTACTTTACCCGATAGGTACTGCGCTGACTCCCGTTGTCCTCATCGTAGATGGCATCGTTGGAGTGGCTTATGGTAAGAAATTGAATGAGCGTAGGTATTTAGCGTTCTTCACCTATGTGTTGCTTCTTGGCGTGCTGAGCCTTCCTTTATTCTTGCTTTTCTGCTGTTATGGCTTGAAGCAGTTTACTTGAAAAATTTCTTAGGGATTTGTTCTTTTCTCAAAGAAACGAGGTACTTTTCACAAAGCAGTATTTTTGTAATTACGGTTGCAAAAGTACTGCTTTTTTCTGTAACCACCAAATTTCAGTGTGCGCGAAGGGGCAGTTTTCTGCAAATCTTAGTTTTGTAATGAAGAAAACTAAGATTTACGCCTCGTTATCTTATGACTTGATACCGTACGTTTCATACGGTATCATCTCCTAAGACATGAGGCAGCCGTGCATTTCATATGGTCGCCTCTCTGTAAGAAAAAAGATGGTATTCGCTGACGCTGACACTGACAGTCCAATTTTCCGCAGGGTAAAAAGGGTAAGGGTAGAAGTTTATATTTATATATATAAT
>CAVACC010000121.1:0-6267 GCA_963587495.1 Clostridia bacterium
ACATACAGAAAAACACATAAAAAAAGGTGTGTCACAGACTTATGACACACCCTCTTTTTTATTTCAGTATATTTGATTCTATGATTAGTATGCAAACAGAGGATAGTCCTTCATGGTTGCATTTACCTTCTCGCGTACACGAGCAATTACCTTCTCGTCCTCAGGAGCGTTCAGAACTTCCTCGATGAGCTCGGCAATGAGGTGCATCATATCCTCTTTAGCGCCACGTGTTGTCATGGCAGCTGTTCCCAGACGGATACCACTTGTCTGGAAGGCAGAGCGAGTGTCGAATGGTACCATGTTCTTGTTGACGGTAATGTCTGCAGCAACAAGGGCATTCTCAGCCACCTTACCTGTCAAGTCAGGATACTTGCTTCTCAGGTCTACCAGCATAGAGTGATTGTCTGTACCACCGCTCACGATTCCGAAACCACGTCCGATGAGGTCGTCTGCCAATACTGCAGCATTCTTCTTCACCTGTGTGGCATATTCTTTCCATGAAGGCTGGAGGTTCTCGTTGAAGGCTACAGCCTTGGCAGCGATAACGTGCTCCAATGGACCACCCTGCTGACCTGGGAATACGGCAGAGTTGAGCAACATGCTCATCTTCTTTACCTCGCCCTTCTTGGTGGTATAACCCCAAGGATTGTCGAAGTCCTTACCCATGAGGATGATACCTCCACGAGGACCACGGAGAGTCTTGTGTGTGGTAGAAGTTACGATGTGTGCATATTTCAATGGGTTGTCGAGCAATCCTGCAGCGATAAGACCAGCAGGGTGAGCCATATCGATCATCAACAAGGCACCCACCTCGTCGGCAATCTTGCGCATGCGGGCATAATCCCACTCACGGCTATAGGCGCTACCACCACCGATAATCAACTTAGGTTTGTTTTCGAGAGCCAACTTCTCCATCTCGTCATAGTCTACGCGACCAGTTTCCTTGTTGAGGTTGTAGCCGATTGGGCGATAGAGGATACCAGATGTGTTGACGTGACTGCCATGTGAAAGGTGCCCGCCGTGGTCAAGGTTCAGTCCCATGAATGTGTCGCCTGGCTTCAGCACAGCGAGCAGTACGGCTGCATTGGCCTGTGCTCCAGAGTGAGGCTGAACATTGGCATACTCAGCACCGAAGACTTTCTTTACGCGCTCGATGGCAAGGTTCTCTACGATATCTACCACTTGGCAACCGCCATAGTAACGTTTGCCTGGGAGTCCCTCAGCATACTTGTTGGTAAGGTAAGAACCCATAGCGTTCATAACCTCTTCACTCACGAAGTTCTCTGAAGCAATCAGCTCCATACCTTTCAGCTGACGCTGATGTTCTCTTTCGATCAAGTCGAAAATCTCTTGGTCTTTTTCCATTGAATCTCTATATTATTAGTCGTTTTATGCTTGATTCAGCTTATATTTTAGATTTGTACTGCAAAATTAAGCAATATAGTTGTAATAGCCAAATAAAAAATGCTATTTTGAGTCTATTAGCTTACTTTTTGTTGTTTTTATACAAAAATAGGCTTCTAACTGTTATGTTAGAAGCCTGTTTTATGTTATTTGCAAAGTTCTACCTTTCCGAGTTGCTGCTCCTTGTCGCAGTAGTGACAGCGTATTACGCCCAATGCGGCATCCACGGTGTGGAAGACTGTAGCCATTGGCTCATTGTTGGTGATGCACTTGGGGTTGTTGCATTTCACGATTCCCTTCAGTGTATCAGGAGTCTTCACTGTCTTCTTTTCAACGATTTCGTAGTCCTTGATGATACTCAGACCGATGTTTGGAGCTACTACCGAGAGACGGTTGATCTCTTCGTCGGTAAAGAATTTGTTGGCAACCTTGATGATGCCCTTCTTGCCGATTTTCTTCGAAGGGAGGTTGTAGCCGATGGTGACAGGTGTCTCCATCTTCTCTAATTGCAGGAGGTTGACTACCTGATAGGTCTTTTCGGCTGGTATATGGTCGATAACGGTTCCGTTCTCGATAGCGGCAACCACAAGTTGATTCTTATTGTTTCCCATAATTAAACTCTAAACATTATTCAATAATAGTCTTGTCGTTCTTGATGTCGTCGAGCGTGATGCCGAGGCAATGGCAGAAGATGGCCTCTCGTGCGTAGAGTCCGTTCTGTGCCTGCTGTATGTAGTAGGCGTGTGGGTCGTCATCCACATCGTATGCGATCTCGTTGACACGTGGCAGCGGGTGCATGATCTTCATGTTCTCCTTGGCCTTGGTGAGCATACTGCGTTTCAGGATATACACGTTCTTTACGCGTTCGTATTCCATCAGGTCGCTGAAGCGTTCCTTCTGAACACGTGTCATATAGAGGATGTCGGCTCCTGCTATCACGTCTTCGTTGAAGTCTTCATGCTCCACATATTTGATTCCATGATGGTCGCAGTAGAGTTTGTACTCTTGTGGCATGGCCAGCTCCTTGGGGGCGATGAAGTGGAAGGTAGGGTTGAAGTGGCGCATGGCAGTGATGAGCGAGTGTACTGTTCTGCCATATTTCAGGTCGCCCACGAGATAAATATTCAGGTTTTCGAGTGTTCCCTGTGTCTTGTAGATAGAGTAGAGGTCGAGCAGGCACTGTGATGGATGCATGTGGGCTCCGTCTCCTGCATTGACAATAGGCACTGGTGCCACCTCGCTGGCATACTGAGCAGCTCCCTCGATGTAGTGGCGCATGGCTATGATGTCGGCATAGTTGCTCACCATGAGGATGGTGTCCTTCAGTGTCTCGCCCTTGGTGGTACTTGATGTCTTGGCATCAGAGAAGCCTATGACACGGGCACCGAGGCGGTTGGCTGCAGTTTGAAAACTAAGTTGTGTACGGGTGGATGGTTCGAAGAAAAGGGTTGCTACAACCTTTCCCTTCAACAGTTCCCTGTTGGGATGCTTTTCGAACTCTTGCGCCATCTGCAGGAGGTATTCTATCTTCTCCCTCGACAGGTCTGCAATCGTCACAAAATTATGTTTTTCCATTTGAATTTTGATTGAATGTTCTGAAATCGCCTCCAAAGTTACATATATTTTTTTATTTATGTGCTATTCACCTAAAAAGTTTTAGGTTATTTTGCACAAACCTTTTTTATTCTACCACCATTTTCTTTCCGTTGTGGATGTAGATGCCTTTCTGTGTAGGACATTCTTCTCCCACTTTCTGACCATTCAGGTTGTACCAGCCTTTGGGATAAATGGGCTCTGTCTCGAACTCGATGAAAGGAATGCTTGATACTCCCTGGTAGTTGTCGTACGAGAAAGCAACGTCCGTCATGCTTCCCCAGATATATTCCTCCAGACCAGGATAGTCGACGAAGGGGTTGCGGTTGTTTTGCAGAGATTGGATGCCCTTGTTGCGGTTTATTTCCTTCTGACTTACTGGGTCTTTCTTCGACCATTCCATCAGCATCTTCATTTGCCAGTCCTTGTAGGGCTTGTAGGAATCGTGTGAGGCGATTTTGGAAAATTCGAAACCACTCCAATTAGCAATCTGATCTTCGTAAGCCGTAGCCATATAGAAATAAATGCGGGCGAAGTCTCCTTTATACATATCGTTGGGCTCAAAGACGATACCTGTATAGCCAGGATAGGTGCAGGAGCCTAATTTGGAGAATCCTTTGTTAGATTTGTATTTTCCTCCATCTGTTTCGCCGAATGGATAGTTGCTTCTCATTCCATTTACTTTTCCATCTGTTGGTAAAAGATGAACAAGGTCGGTATACATAGGTGTTGCTTCACCAAACCAACTTTTTGGAAAAGAATGCTCACGGTTATAAGCATCTCCTTCTTTTTTGTAATTACCAGCTTGGTCGGTTCCGAACCTGTAGTTTGTGGTGCATGAGTACATATCCCATACCTTCCCGTCTTCTCTCATGTCTGTTGTTCTGAAAGCAGTCCAAAGCCCCTTGTATGACAATTGATTATGCGTCTTAATGATATTAAACATCGCAGTTTTCAACTCCTTGCCTTTCTTTCCGTTGGCGTTTTGATAGTAAGTACCCGTGTTGTTAGGCCCCTGTGCAAAGAGGCTTAAAGTAATGAATTGCAGGGCAATGAAGAAGCCCCAGTGCTTGAAATTTTTTCTTTTCATGTCCGTGTGATAATTATACTTTCTGACGTAATGTTGTTAGATTCTTATAGAAATGATTTGGGCTGATGGTTGTATCCGTTCAGCGAGATATTCGCCTCGTTCCATTTGTCCTTGGCTGCCGTTTTCTTCTTGGGATAACCTATAACGATGGTGTTCAGCGGTATCAAGTTGCTGGGCAGTGCCAACAGCGCTTGCATCCCTTTATAGCGTTCCTCAAGAGGGTAGAGGGCGGTCCATACAGCACCCAGATTGAGGGCATTTGCCATCAGGAGGATGTTCTCTGTAGCGGCAGAACAGTCCTGAATCCAGAACTCCTGTTCCGTACCTTCAAGGGTTTTGTTTAAGTCGCCACAGACAACAATGGCAAGCGGAGCTTCCTTTGTCATGCTGGCATAAGGACTGAAATGGGGAATTTGATCGAGCAACTTCCTGTCGTCTATCACAGCAAAGTGCCAGGGCTGTTTGTTACAAGCCGAGGGTGCTGCCATGGCAGCATGCAACAGCATCTCTACTTTCTCCGACTCAACAGGTTGGTCGAGAAAGCTTCGCACGGAAGTACGGCTCATGATATTGTCGAATATTTCTTTTTGATTCATTTTCTCAGCGTTTAGAATTCTTTTTGCAAAGTTACACAGAATAATCGATATTGTAGGCGGTTGCTGCTGCTTTTTTCTGTTGGTTTTCATCTAAAATGAAGATTTTAGATTATTATAACACATAAAAATACTTGGATATCAGTTGTTTTGTGTAATTTTGTGAAAATAAAGTGTGTGCCTCAAGAACTGTCACAGTTTCTTGAGGCGTTAGGAAACAGTAAGTAAAACTTAATAACAACGAAAAGATGAATGTCAATGCAGGTATCAAGCAAGCAGCAATCTTAGCCATCGGCATCATTGCGCTTGGATTTTGTATCAGGTCGGGCTTGGAGGGTCTGGCAGGTAAGGATCGCAAAGTAGTGGTTAAAGGTTTGGCAGAAAAGGAGGTGGAAGCCGACAAGGTGACATGGCCTATCCTGTCTAAGGAGATAGGCAACGACCTGCCCCAGTTGTATCAGACCATCAACCATACGACGAGTACCATTCGCCAGTTCCTGTTGGCTAATGGCGTGAAGGCTGAAGAGATCAATGTCAATGCCCCTGTGGTGATCGACCTGAATGCCGAGCGATACGGAGAAAACAAGAATCCTTATCGTTACAATATTACTTCCATCATCACCGTTACGTCGAATAACGTGAAGCTTATCCGCAGTCTTATTGCCCGTCAGGGAGAATTGCTCCAGAAGGGAATCGCCATTGTGGATGGAGGTTACGACAATCCTGTGAAATACGAGTTTGTGGCTTTCCGCAAGATGAAGCCCAAGATGATGCAGGAGGCGATAGAGAATGCTGAGCAGACCGCCGAGCAGTTTGCCAAGAACAGCAAGAGTAAGATTGATAAGATTATGAATGCGGACCAGGGACAGTTCTCTATCGACGACCGCGACTCGAATACACCTTATATTAAAAAGGTAAGGGTTGTGACTACAGTCACCTATTCGCTGAAAGATTAACAAAGCAACAGCATCTGTTGCTTCCTTCCTTAGTCATCATTGATGTCCCGGAATGGGTTTGGTTTAACGATTTTAGTTGACCACTCTAAGCCTTATTGATTGAGCCCACTTTAAAAAGTCATTTTTACGAAAAATAGATATTGATTATCAATAAGTTACAAAGGTAAAAATATGATTTTCGACTTTTTAAAGTGGGCTCGGTATTATTATAATGTAAATATAGGAAAGTTTAACCATTCAACTTCTCCCTTGGTAAATTTTCTTCTAAGAAGAAGGTGAATTTTCTGAAAAAATAACGCCTAAAAAAGCAAAAAAAAGCAAAATAGTGCATTTGTTTTGAGTTTCAAGTGGTTGTGGCAGGCGTTGGCTTTAGTTGGCAGTGACAAGGAAAAGAGAAAAAAGCAGATTAGAGAAGTAGAAACGCTTTCAAATCATTACCTCTCAGAAACGCCCTAATAAGCATTTTTAACGGTGGCGGTTCATATTTCCCCATTCTGCGTAAGTTTTGGTTTTGCCATGCAACTCTCATAGTTTAATTTTGCACCGAACAAAAAAGTAAGAATTATGAGATGCACTTTCAAGACAGTCTTCTATGTAAATGGAAGCAAGGAGAGAAACGGAATTGTCCCTA
>CAVACC010000122.1:0-6210 GCA_963587495.1 Clostridia bacterium
AACTGGAAAAATATTTTTTCCCAACTGGGAAATTATTTTTTCACAGTTAAGTACAATTTAACCGCGAATAAATATACAGAAGCTTTCCTGCCACTGTTTTCCGAACCTTGTTGAGAGTTCATAAAACATTCCTGCTTAAGCCAAATCCGCAAGGCAAAGACTTGCCTCGCCTATCAAGGCCAATTCTGGTCATCTATTAAGACCAACGCCAGCCATCTATTAAGACCAAGCCCGGTCGTCTATTATGACCGATACAAGCCGCCAACGAAGTCCCCCTCAATCTTCAATAGCTCCCAAAATTGACGGGTGCTAAGACAACAGGTCAGCACTACAAAAAGGCCAAAATGACAGATAAAAGAAAAATGACGTAACAAATGTTAATAATGCAGTCAAAGAGAAGTAATTACAAAAAATGGCATTATCTTTGTATTTTCATTATCAAGATGACAAAGACTATTCGCAAAAGGCGATTAGCAAAACAAGAATATAAACAAAAAAAGAATAACTATGACAGAAAAAGAAATGTACGACCGTATTAACGGCACAAGCCAAGACACAGGCTTCAGTATTAACGAGAAAGCCCGCGGACTCGACGGCACCTTTGCTGCTCTCATGCGAAAGGTTTACGTTTGGATGACACTGGCTTTGGTCATCACGGGCTTTACCGCTTACAGTGTAGCCAACAGTCCAGCCCTGCTGAACACCATTTACACAAATTCCGCATTGATGTGGGGACTTATCATTGGCGAACTCGCACTCGTGTTCATCATCAGTGGCGCCATCAATCGCCTATCGCTGACCACAGCAACACTGCTGTTCATTATCTATTCTGTACTTAATGGCGCTATGCTCTCTTCGATTTTTATCATTTACGAGCCAATGGTAATAGCAAAAGTATTCTTCATAACAGCAGGCACCTTCGGAGCCATGGCATTCTATGGCTATTCCACCAAGCGCGACCTCAGCTCGATTGGGAAGATTCTGTTCATGGCTTTGATTGGTCTCATCATCGCTACCGTCGTGAATATGTTCTTGAAGAGCCCCGGTTTCGATTATGTTCTTAGCTACATCGGTGTTGCCATCTTCATTGGCCTCACAGCCTGGGATTCACAGAAAATCAAGCAGATGCTCTTGATGCAGCCCGACATGAGCGAAGGTGCACAGAAGCTGGCCCTTCTTGGTTCGCTCACTCTGTATCTCGACTTTATCAACCTCTTCCTCTATCTGCTCCGTATCTTCGGTAGCAACAGAGACTAAGACAGACTAAAGTTTCGCAGAAGACTTCATACAACAAAATTATAATTATCATAAAAAAGCTGGTTTCGGATTTGAAGCCAGCTTTTTGTGTTTTTACTATTTCCTCCTACATTCGGTCTACCATCAACAAGCTCTCAGAAATACAACCATCCCTATCATTTCGTAAATACGGGAGCATACGGTAAAATAAAAGGAGCAAAACATCAATAATCACCACTTCGACTTTTTGCCAAAGCAAACTTTTTATATCTTTGCAGAAGAAAAGCTGCATCTATCGGCAAAAAACATTCACACAATCTATCGACAAATAAACGATTATACAATCTATCAACAAATAAAAAAGAAATTATTATGAGAACAAAGAAAACATTTTGGATCATTATCGCAGCATTTGCATTGTGCGCCACCCCTATCCAAGCCCAAGGCTTTGGAGGCATTCTTAAAAAAGCCAAGAAAGTTCTGACTCCTTCCAGTGAGCCTGCTAAAACCGAGACTCCCCAGGCAAAGCCAGCAGCCAGCAATGCTGCGGAAGAGCCTATCGCGACAGGCGGAACCCTCATCAATCCTTTAAAAGACAAAGTAGACGTACAGTTAGTAGGAGCATACGGCAAAAGCACATCCGAAAACTACGGCGAGGTAAGCCTGGTGTTGAAGGTAAAGATGATTGCCAACAAGAACGAAATCAGCATTGGCGGCAACAGCAATTGGCCAGTCATGCTCATTGACGAAGAAGGCAATGTGAGCGAGCCACGTTATTTAGGATGGACTCCCTACTCCGTCTCGGAAGGCATCTACATGAAAATCACCCTTAAAGACAGCAGCACCTTCACAAACGTGAAGAAGTCAGCAAAAATAATACAGAAAGCCCAGATTGCCCTCTCGCTCAGTTATGACGAGAAAGGTCTGCTGATTATGAAGAACGTGCCTATCCAGTGGGATGTACAGCCCTAAGGCAGCACGAGTATACACATAACAGGACTTTGCATCTTTATATAGAGATGCGTTTACGATATTCAGAAGGGGTACATTGTTGCTTGGCAGCAAAAACCCTTCTGAAGGTTGATATAGAATTAAATCCCGACTGTTCGGCTATGGCGTTCAGCCGCAGGTCTGAGTTTTTGAGCAAGCTTACAGCATGTTCCACACGTAGATTATTCACATAATCGAAGAACGTCATCTGCTTCTCCTGATTAAAGAATCGGCTCAGATAGGTGCGATTCGTACCCACTTGTCTTGCCACATCAGAAAGTTTGAGTTGCGGATTAAGATAAAGTTTTTCTTCTACAAACAATTTGTTTATTTCGATTTCCAGTCCACTGAGACTTATTTCCTCAGAGTCATCCGCCACTTCATCTCCATCCATCTCTCCCAATTCCTCGATAACCGATTCGTGCTTATAAAGGAAATAGCAGACAAACATCCATGCGCCCAAAGAGAACAGCATATAGACATTGTCGAATTGAGCATCCACCATATAGCAACTGAATACCCAAACCAACAATATCACGAAGAAGCACGACAAAATACCCCTCAGCCAGTTGAGATTAATATTATCCTGATAGGAGAACCGCTCCTTCAGCTGCCGATGATAACGGCCAATAAGGTAGAACATCAGAAAATAGGTCACCGTGCCATACACAAAGCACCATGCAGTAAGCACATCAAACCAAAGCAATTTGTCAGTAATCCCATATAAGACCAGGGGCATAAGAAAAGAAGCCTCATGAAGCGCTGCCTTTCTCCAGGAAAGCCAGCCGGGCTTCACCAGTTCCATAAGCACAAAAGCATAGACAGGCACAACGACCATATCGGTAGCATTCACCCAATGCCATATCGACTTATGGAGTTCAAAATCAGAAAGATAGAGTGCCAAATCCTTCAGGCACTCCAAATCAAGCACTACCATCAAGAGCATAATCAGCCTCGACAGTTTGTCATTACCCTTGCGCCAGAACATCCACACCATCATGGAGTAGAACATGACACACATGCCATATATAAAAAAGGTAAGGCACTCTATCTTCATGTACTTATCTTATATTTCGATTAATCAATTTCCTCATCAGCCTCATAACCGCCCATCTCACGAACAGCATTCTTCAGCATGGTATACTGCTGATAGAGATGATTGACAGCCTCCTCGCCCTTGGTATAATCATGCATAGGCGCCTTGAGGAAGAAACTCAGGAAGCGCTGGATACCATAACGGCCAGCACGGGCAGCCAAGTCGCTCAGCAAGGTGAGGTCGAGCAACAGCGGAGCTGCCAGGATAGAGTCACGACAAAGGAAGTTGATCTTGATCTGCATAGGATAACCCATCCAGCCAAAGATATCGATATTATCCCAGCCCTCCTTATTATCATTGCGAGGAGGATAATAGTTGATGCGAACCTTGTGATAATACTGTGTGTCCTCATCGTTGCCATGACCATAAAGGTCGGGCTGTACATCTGGCTTCAGAATCGTCTCAAGAGTAGAAAGCTTGCTGACCTCCTTGGTATGGAAGTTTGCAGGCTCATCGAGCACCAGTCCGTCACGATTGCCAAGGATATTGGTAGAGAACCATCCATTCAGTCCGAGGCAGCGGGTGCCGATGATAGGAGCAAAGCCGCTCTTTACAAGAGTCTGTCCCGTCTTGAAGTCCTTGCCGGCAATAGGCATCTTGGTCTTCTCTGCGAGTTCCCACATAGCAGGAATATCTACAGTAGTATTAGGAGCACCCATAATAAAAGGAGCACCCTCGGTCAATGCAGCATAAGCGTAGCACATAGAAGGAGCGATGTGCTCACGGTCGTCTGCCTTCATTGCAGCCTCAAGAGCAGCCAACGTGCCATGGATTTCCATATCTACAGGCACATAAATCTCAGTAGAAGCAGCCCAGATAACAACGATACGTGCACATCCGTTCTTTTCCTTGAAGTCACGAATATCCTGACGCAAAGCCTCTACCATTTCCCAACGGGTCTTGCAGTCCTTCACATTGTCACCATCAAGGCGCTTTGCATAATTCTTATCGAAAGCTGCCTTCATAGGAACCACCTTTTCCAATTCCTCACGCACCGGATTAATATCCTTCTCCTTCAACACTTCTGCATACATAGCGGCCTGATACGCATTCTGTGGATAAACATCCCAGGTTCCAAACACGATATCATCAAGACTTGCCAATGGAACAATATCCTTATAATGCAGATACTTCTTGTCAGCACCACGGCCCACACGAATCTTATCATATTGGGTCATTGAGCCTACTGGCTTGGCCAAGCCCTTACGAGCCATAAACACACCTGTCATAAAAGTTGTGGCAACTGCGCCACAACCTACGACCATAATACCCAACTTGCCATCAGCAGGCTTCACGTTTGTCTGTTTCATCGTTACGGTTTTTATAATGTTTAGTTATTAAAAGTTTGATTTAGATTGCAAATATACATAAAACTTTCAACAAAAAGAAAGTTTTTACAAACTTTATACTTCCCCTTGCTCCAAAGAAGACTTTTCAGGCTACGCCAACTCGCATATTTATACCAACTATACGCATATAAAACTACAAAATGTTAGCTTATTCATCATTTTTATACGATTTTATTTGGTAGTAATAATAAAAAACTGTAATTTTGCAGCCGAATAATGTATAAAAATTCAAAGCATGAAGATTAAGACGAGCAGAATGGAAGCCCTAAAGATGCTTATCTCAAGCCAAGAGTTAGGCTCTCAGGAAGAAGTTTTACAGGCATTGGCCAAGGAAGGTTATACCGTAACCCAGGCCACACTGAGTCGCGACCTAAAACAATTGAAGGTTGCAAAAGCGGCATCAATGAACGGAAGATATGTATACGTATTGCCCAACGAGACAATGTACAAACGTGTACCCAATCCACGTTCAGCCCGCGAGATGCTAATGACTTCAGGATTTACCTCTATCAACTTCTCCGGCAACATGATTGTCATCAAAACACGACCAGGTTACGCAAGCAGTATTGCCTACAATATCGACAACAGCGACATTCCGCAGATTTTAGGAACCATAGCTGGCGACGACACCATCTTCCTTGTTAAGCAAGAAGGTACGCGCGAGAAAGACATCATCGACATGCTGGCCGAAATCATCCCCGACATCTATGGTTAGGAAATCAGCAGGCAAATACTATTAGACAACAATAAAAACTTAGACATTAAATAAAGAGAAAAATGGAAGAAGTAAAAGTAATGGTGGCAGACGAAAGTCACATCAAATACATCGACACCATTCTGACAACCATCGCCGAAGCTGCTAAGAAGCGTGGCTCCGGCATCGCCAAGCGTTCTACAGAATATGTAGCAACCAAGATGCGTGAGGCAAAGGCCGTCATCGCTCTCCAGGGAGAGAAATTCGCAGGTTTCAGCTACATTGAGACATGGGGCAACAAGCACTATGTCACCACATCAGGTTTGATTGTTCATCCAGACTTCCGAGGCATCGGACTGGCCAAGCGCATCAAGAACCTGACCTTCACGCTTGCCCGACAGCGATGGCCTCATGCCAAGATCTTCTCTTTGACATCCGGTTCTGCCGTGATGAAGATGAATACTCAGCTGGGCTATCTGCCTGTCACCTTTGCCGACTTGACAGACGATGAGTCTTTCTGGCGTGGCTGCGAGGGTTGCATCAACGTTGACGTGTTGCACCGTACCAATCGCAAATATTGCATCTGCACCGCCATGCTCTTCGATCCAGAGGAACATCTGCCTATCAAACTTCCACAGGATGTGATAGAGAGAATCCGAAAGATAGACGGTCCCAACTCTGAACTTTAAGTCCCTATATATAATAAGGTGTTGGCGAGAATGCCAACTGAACATAAAACACAACACATTAAACATTTAAGAAAATGGCAAATAAGAAAGTAGTAGTCGCCTTTAGCGGCGGTCTCGATACATCATACACAGTAATGAAGTTGACCCAGGATGGCT
>CAVACC010000123.1:0-6162 GCA_963587495.1 Clostridia bacterium
ATCCGTGTAATCCGTGCCTAAAAACTGTAAAGGACTGACTTTATGACACACCCTCCTTAGGCAATGAGTATCAGGAAGGATACTGCATCAAGATGCTATAGCGAAGAGATTTTCTCTATAGTGCAAACTACAACTTGCGTTTAATTCCCTTGTCACCGACAACATATACCTTGTCGTCATCTATCAAGACAGCCCTGCCTCGCTGATGATTGTAGTTATCCAGATTGTCGACATTCACGGCGATGACCTTTCCCTTATAGAAACGCTTAATGTCCTTGAATATCGTATGGCCTACATAGATTCTGTCTACATCGTAACGCTGAAGCACCATGTCGAGAGAATCGCTTGGCAAAGGCGACCATTTCTTGGTCTTCAGCACCAAACCACGATACCAAATGGGACCACGGTTGCCATAAAGGAACTTACAGAACTCAGAATGAGCCTTGCGCTGCTTGCTCTTCATAAAGAGCACACTGCTGATGGTGTCGTTGACTACAGGGATTTCCAGATTACGGTCATAGAACTCCTTGCTGATACCGGCGTGCACAAAAAGGTTGCGACCAATCACCTGCATGGCATTACGTGTGGCAAGCCATCGGCCCAGCTCGGTATTCGAACCGAAGAGGTGACGATAAGAGATTCCCAGGGTGTCGGCAAGCATCTTGTATTTAGGTTTGGCATAACGCATATCGCCAGCCAACTCCATAGGCTCGTGATTGCCCAACAACACAGAAACACGACCGCCACACTCGGCAGCCTCAGCCTCAAGTTTGTAGAAGAGCCAGAAAATCTGAGGCACATCATAACCTCGGTCGAAGATGTCGCCAATAACCACCAGCTGATTGTCGCCATAAGCCCAGCGCAACTTGCTGTCAATAACACCATTGGCTTTCAGCAGACTGACAACCAAGTTGAGTCTGCCATGAGGATCGGACATCACAAAGGTTTTCTTTGCCTGACTCTGCTTCCATGACTGACGAGCTATAGGATGCAGACGTACCGAGAAAGGAAATTTTCCCTCATGGTCAGCCACCTGCAGGGTAAAATCCTTTGGCAAGACAGCATAGACAGTATCTTTCACCTCACCTTTCTCTGTCACCGAGATAACTCTTACACTACCATCGGCCTGATAGACCACATAGGGACCATCGCACGACAACTTCTTGTCGTCGGCATGCTCCTTAGCCGAAATGGTGATGCTGAACATCGTCAGCATCACCATCATCATTACCAATAAAAACTTATTGTTTTTGTTCATTTCCGTTATTTACTTTTACCTGTTCCAGGATTATTCTCCGTAACCAGGATTATTTTGCAAGTGACTTACATTGCGTTCTGCCAACGGCAGAGGAAGTACAATCTTGTAGAAGTTGTCTTCACCTTCGCCTATGGTCATAAAATCCTTGCCACAAGTATGCTTGGTCTTGCTCAAAGTGCTGTTGCTCTCTTCTACTCGCACCACCTTCTTGCCATTTCTCAGCAGGTCGAACATACGATGTCCTTCACCCACCAACTCCTTGCGACGCTCATCAAGCACCTGGTCGACAGTAACCGTAGAAGCCGCATCGACCGATTTGGCAGGATTGGCTCTGCTGACGATAGCACCAAGATAGTGTACAGCCTCAGCATTATGGTCGCTGCCTGCTGCTGTCAACTTGGCTGCTGCCTCAGCAGCATTGAGATAGGCCTCAGATAGGCGAATCAAAGGAATATTAGCATCCATAACACCCTCACCTTGCTGTGGCTGATACTTGTTGACATATCCACGTCCATAAACAGATGAAGAATAACCTTGAGCCTTGGTAGCCACATTGATGATCTTCAGGCGGACATCATCATTGTCTTGCTTGAGATAATTATAGAACGATTTGGTGACACAGCCATCATAGTATCCATTGGGCGAATAGAGATAACCTAAACTTTCCTTACCAGGAGAATCGGTAGTAAGGTTGATGATCTCGAAGAGCACCTCGCCCTTATTGGTAGAAGCTTCACTCACATCGTTCGACCATGCTGTGGGATACTCTGCGTTGGTCCACAGCTGGTATTGATGGCTCTCAGCGCCCTCGATGGCAGCCTTGGCTGCATTGAGCGCTTTCTCGTTGTCACCATGATAGAGGTATACACGGCTCAGAAGAGTCAGGGCTGCCCACTTATTGATCTTGCCCTTATTGAACTTTTCGCCAAGCAAATTGATACTTGCCTCCAAGTCATTAATAATCTGGTCGTAGCATTGAGCCACCGTACTGCGCTGAGGCAAATAGTCCTTATCGACCACATCAGTTACGATGCTGGCACCCAAAGAGGCGCCGTTGTCATAGGTATAAGGATAACCATAGAGCTTGGTCAAGTCGAAAAGCGACATTCCACGGATGGCAAGAGCCTGACCCTTATAGTCGTTCATGGTTTGCTTGTCAGCATCAGAAACCGCTATATTGTCGATATTGGTCAATATCACATTGCAGTTCTGAATAATACTGTATGGATAAGCCCAATAAGAAGAAGGCACATTGCTCTTGGTAAAGCCATAAAGATAAGCCGACGCTGTACGCTTGGTGGAGCTGACTGACTGCATGTCGTCGCCAGTCATGTCGCCATAATACACCAATCGACCAGAATAGGCGTAAGGAGACTGCATAGTGCTATAGATACCGTTCAGAGTGGCGTCAACCTCAGACTTTGAGGTAACCTTGGTAGGCACAGATGTTGATGGATCAAGATCGAGCCAGTCATTGCCACACGAAGACATGCTTATAGCAACGATTCCCATCATTACATATTTATATATCTTGTTCATAATCATTCATTTTTAGAAATTAACATTCAAACCGAAAGTAACTGTCTTGAGTGGTGGGGTGGCCTGTGTGGCGCTACCATTAACCACAGACTCTGGGTCATAATAATCCCAAGCTGCCCATGTCCACAGGTTATTGGCAGACATATAGATACGGGCATTACTCAAGCCTACAGAAGAAAGCCACTGCTTTGGCAAGGTGAAGCCAAGAGTGAAGGTCTTCAGACGCAGGAAATCAGTGCTGTGCAGACGACGGCTGTTGGTGATCTTGTGCATTGCCACGCTGGAGCTCTTCTCATAGAACAGCTCGTACTTGGTGACATCGCCAGGCTTCTTCCAGCTGTCGGCATAGTATGTTGGGATATTTGCCTCGAGGTCATAACCTCCGTGCTCGGTCTTCTGCGCCCAGGTGTCGTACGACCATCCACCAAACTGATAGTTGAAGAGGAAACTCAGGTCGAACCACTTGTAGCGGAAGCTGTTATAGAGTCCACCTGTGATGTTGGGCTCTGCATGTTTGTCGAGCATAATCGACTTAGCCTCGCTTGCCTTCTCGGTGATTTCCTTGTTATAAGAGCCATCCTCCAGCAAGTCGTTCTTATAGAACTGAGGATTACCATTCTCGGGGTTGATACCGGCAAATTCTATCATATAGAAGGTGCGATAAGAATGACCTATCTTGTGAATCTGAGTACCGCTTACTATCTCTGTCTGATCGCCATCAAGGTTGACTACCTTATTGGTGTTGTGCGAAAGATTGAATGTGGTCTTCCACTCAAAGTCCTTGGTCTTGAAATTGGTAGAGTTGATTTCCAACTCCACACCCTGGTTTCTCAACTGTCCTACGTTCATGAGGTAAGAGCTGAAACCGGTGGTCATAGACACCGGACTGTCCATGAGAAGGTTCTTGGTGTTGCGCAGATAATACTCCAAGGTAACGTTCACACGGTTGAAGAGTGAGAAGTCGAGACCTAAATTCAGGTTATAGTTGGTTTCCCACTTCAGGTTGTCATTGGCAAGCTGCGAGATGATAATGGCTGGCTGCTCGTTGTAGCCGTCGCTCAGACTGCTCAATGCCATATAGCCATAATAATCGGAAGGCAATGTACCATTCACACCATAAGATGCACGAAGCTTCAGATCGGTAAGCCAGTCAGATACTGGTTTCATGAAATCCTCTTCGATGATACGCCATGCGCCCGATACAGACCAGAAGTTACCCCAGCGATGAGAACGCTGCAGACGAGAGCTGCCGTCTACACGATAGCTGAGTCCGAGGAAGTACTTGTTGTCGTAATCATAGTTCACACGTCCAATATAGGAAACCATACGGGTACGGTTATTGGAACCGCCTACCGACTCGGTCTTCTTACCATTAGAGATGTCGTTCTTATCGGGAGTGGCGAAGTTGGTGGCGTATCCCGACAAATAGTCACGATACTGATCGTCAATCTCATAGCCCAAGAGTTCATCCAGATGATGTACGTTTGCAATAGTATGCTTATAGGTAAGCTGGTTGCCCCACATCATTTTGCGACGCTCATAGAATTTCTTCGACATACCACCATTGATGTCATCACCATTAGAGGTACGTGGGTCGGCCCAGTCCTTACCCTTTGTGGTGATATAGTCGTAACTGAAGGTACTCTTGAATTTCAAGTCCTTGATAAACTCATACTGACCATAAACTGTATTGAAAGTACGGGTGACATACTCACGCTGGGAATCATATTCGTTGGCAAGTGCCGGGTTGCGGTCGCCGATACGAATCAGAGCGCGGTTCCATGTACCATCCTCGTTGTATACAGGATCAGAAGGAGTCACAGCACTTCTCGAAGAATAGAAAGGAGAAGTATAGGTGAATCCCTCACTGTAAACATCCTGGTTGACACTTGAGAAGAGGATATTGGCACCAAGAGTCAACTTGTTGGTGGCCTTGTAGTCTACGTTCAGTCTGCCCGAAAGACGCTCCAGACCAGAACGCTGTGTGATACCCTCCTGCTTGAGATAGCTCAGTGAAGAATAATATTTGAACTTGTCTGTTCCGCCCGACAGGGATGCCTCATACTGCTGATGGCTTCCTTTCTTGAAAAGCACATCGTCCCAATCTACAAATCCACACCATGGCACGGGTGCATAAGTATCGATGTTCTCGTCAGCATAGGCCTTGGCATCCTCTTCACTCTCACCGTCACGGAGCGCACCCGCATAGAGACCATTATAGATATAGTCGCGTCGCTGCTGGCCACTCATTACCGGGCGATACTCCATGGCGAAGTCAGAGAATCCCCAGTCTGCCTGCAGAGAAACCTTAGGCTTGCCCTGCTGTCCCTGCTTGGTAGTAATAATGATGACGCCATTGGCTGCACGCGAACCATAGAGTGATGCTGCGGCAGCATCTTTGATGACGGTAATGCTCTGGATATCATTGGTATTGATGGTCGACATAATGTCGAGACCAGAATCTGAATCCAGCGAGCTGATGTTGCCACTGATCATCGGCACACCATCAATCACATAAAGCGGTGTGTTGGCAGCATTGATAGAACCCATGCCTCGGATATTGATACTTGATGAGGCACCTGGCTGACCAGAGGCTGATGTGAACTGCACACCAGTGGCATTACCCTGGAGCATATCCTGGAAAGATACCGAAGGAACATCGGCTATCTTGTCGGCCTTCACATTGGCTGCAGAACCGGCATAAGCTGATTTCTTAAAGGTACCATAACCTGTGACAATCACTTCGTCCATCACCTGTGTGTCTTCTGTGAGGCTGATGGTAAGGCCGCCATCAAAAGAGGAAACCTTCACTTCCTTCTTCTGATAACCCACGTATGAAACCACCAATGTTACAGGAAGGTTGTTTACCGACAGCGAGAACTTACCGTCGATGTCTGTTACTGTACCTTGAGAACTACCTTTTAACATAATGCTTGCACCGACAATCGTTTCCTGTGTGTTTGCATCGATAATTACTCCACTAACTGTCTCTCTCTGTTGAACTGAATAGCTTGTTGCTGAATGAATAGCCTGGGGCATTACAATGCCCAACAAACAAAGCAACAGCATTCTGTTAATGAAGGAAGCACTAAACCTGATGCTTCCAGCAGAATGTAGATACTGCTTCTTCATAAAATACTAATAAAAATTAAACTCTAATACGCTTTATCAAGTGCAAAAGTACAAAAAATGTAATAAATATAACAATATTTATAGAACTTTTTTAAAAACAACAGCAAAAACCTTTCATTTTGTAAGTAGCAACTGTGCACAACTATAGCCATAGTAGTTTTATAAAATTGATAGTGTCTGTCTTTTTGTAAATATGGTTGACTCCTAAAGTTTCAATTACATGAAAGAATCAT
>CAVACC010000124.1:0-5826 GCA_963587495.1 Clostridia bacterium
GCCCTGGGCTAAGAGCTTCTGCCCCTTCAGGGCGTGTGGGGAAAAACTTGCGAAAGTTGAGTAATAAGATATAAAAAAACAAGTAAAGAGAAAAAATAGTTATATAAAAAACATCAATGGATAACGGAAAAGAAATGGAGGCCCTGCTGGCCCAACAAGAGAGCAAGGAAAACTGCAAATGCGGCAACCACAAGGACAACTGCAACTGCAAGGAGATAGCCGAGTCGGAGCTTCGACGCAAACTCGACCTGCTGCTCCGTACAGGCAGTCTGCTGATGGAGAGTGCCGCCGACACATCGCGCATCATGCGAACCATGAAGCGCACGGCTGCTTTCTTAGGACTCGACGAACAGTACATCCACCTTTTTGTAAACTGGAATGTGCTGATGGTGAACTACAGCGATGAGGAACACTCCTTCACGAAGTTTCAGCGCTGCGAGAAGCACGGCATCAACCTTACCACCATCTCGTTGGTGAGCAAGCTGACATGGCGCGCCATCAAGGAAGACTACTCGCTCGACCAGTATGAGCAGGCTCTGCAGGACATCAAGTCTACCAAGCGCAGTTTCTCACCATGGCAAGTGGCTGTAGGCGGCGGCTTCGCCTGTGGTGGCTTCTGCATACAGTTCGGTTGCGACTGGCCAGCCTTCTTCTATTGTTCGCTGGCTGCCATCTTAGGTTTCCGCCTTCGTATGTTCCTGCCTACTAAGGGTTGCAACAACTATGTAGCTATAGGTATTGCCGCTTTCGTGGCAACACTCATCGCATGGGCCACCTCTTTCCTGTCGCTCACACCATCCATTGCCTCCAGTCTGCCAGGCTTCATGCTCTCTGCCACACCTTGGCATCCGCTGATGGCCTGCGCTCTGTTTATCGTACCGGGAGTGCCACTTATCAATTTCGTAAGCGACATGGTAGACGGCTACATCGAAGTGGGAATGGTAAGAGCCCTCAACACATTGCTGATGGTATTGGCTATGGCTTTCGGTATTGCCTTCGCCATACAGGTGTGCCACATCGACAATTTTGTGAAAGACCTTCCTATGACGCCTCATCATGCCTACTGGGAATATGCCATAGCAGCTGCCGTATCGGCCATGGGCTTCTCCACTATCTTCAGCATTCCGCGCCGTCTGTTGCCGGCAGTAGCCGTGGGAGGTATCATCGCTGTTTGTTTCCGCAACTTTGTCAACCTGGGTCCAAGTAATGGCAATGTTGGTCTTGACCTGGGTCTCAGTATTGGTTCATTGGCAGGTTCGGCTCTCATCAGCATCATCGTCATCAAGGCGCGCCACTGGTTCCACACTCCTCATCAGTGTATCACCATTCCGAGTGTCATCCCAATGGTTCCGGGTGTCTTGATGTATCGCGCTCTCTTTGCCTTCATCGATATGCACGGCGTGGTAGGCGAGGTTACTGTCGGCATGAACAATATGATCAAGGCATCGCTTGCCATCATCTGCATCGCCCTGGGTGTGGCTATCCCCAATGTCTTCTTCCGCCGTTTTATAGAAGGCGACCGCAAGCGAAAACTCTTCAACATGCTTGTGGAGAGAAAGAGAAAGAATGGTGAGTTCGTGGATTTGCACGAAGTGGAAATCAAATAATCACCACGCCCTGAAGGGCAGAAGTTCTTAGAAGCAGCACGCCCTGAAAGGGCAGAAGCTCATAGCCCAGGGCATCGCCCTGGGTTTTTGTTTTGTGCGAGAACAGCACGCCCTGTAAGGGCAAAAGCTTTACATATCGCAGAGGATTTTCAATTTTTATTAGGTGTATTTTAAAGCTTTTGCCCTTACAGGGCGCATCGCTGATTGCTAATATACCCAGGGCGATGCCCTGGGCTAAGAGCTTCTGCCCTTTCAGGGCGTGCTGCTTATAGAAGATGCTAACCTTACAGCTATGGGCTTCTTGACCTTCAGGGCGTATGGGGAAAAACTTGCGAAACTTCAATATTTATTTTCTCAGGTTCTCACGATACTTCAGAGGCGAAGTATGGAGATGTTCTCTGACATACTTGCCAAAGAAAGAAGTGTTGGAGAAACCGAGAATACCCGAAATCTCCTTTATCGACTTGCTCGTAGATCGCAGATAATAAGTAATATCCGAAAGAGTGTACTCAGTTATCCAGTCGATGGCAGTCTTGCCGGAATGGCGCTTGCACACGATGGACAGATATTTTGGAGTGATGCACAGTTGCTGGGCAAAATACTCTACCGGCTGATGCTTGATCTCGCTCTGTTGCAACAGTTCGAGAAACTTGTCGAAAAGGTCGCTTGTCGTGGAAGAAGCGGTTTTTTCATCCTTCTCTATGGTAGAAGAAAAACTGTTGCACAACGCCAACAATGCACTCTTGAGCAGAGTCTCAACGATTTCGCGGCGATAGGGATTCCACGATGTAAGCTGCATGTAGTCGGCATCGAGACAAAGACGCACCAGGTCGGTAAACTTGGCATAGAAGAGCATTTCTTCCTCTGTCATCTTCACCACCGACACCTTGTCAACATACATGGCACGATTCCAGATACTGATATGAGAGCGCAGAATGTTTTGCAAACCTAAGTTGGACAAACACATAGCCGTACACGCAAAGTCGGGCGAAACCTCCATGATGTCGAGCGTATTGTTGGGCGGACACACAAAGATATCGTTCTTACCGATCTCTATCACCTTGCCGTTGATGTTGAGCCTCACGTTGCCAGCCTGGCAGGAGGCTATCATATTCATCTGCAATCTTACGGGATCAGGATTAGCCAACACCCTGATATTGTCGAATATCAGAATGTTTTCATCGAGATAACGGGTACTGAGCTCGGCACTCTGTGCGAACTCGCCCTCCTCGAAGCGCTGCTTGAAATCCTTTAGCTCATTGTTTGGCATCTTTGTCTTGTTCTTTGTTCTTTCTGTTTCGTTACACCACTAAAAAGACTCCCTATACTTGTTCTCGTCCTTGTCTTCGAGCATGGAAAGATAACTTTGATAACGGCTGGCGGCGATGTAATGGTCTTCCACCGCACGGATAACGGCACAACCCGGTTCGTGGGTGTGGGTGCAGTTGGAGAAACGGCAGTTCTCCGAGAACTGGAATATCTCCTTAAAATAACTCGTCAATTCTTCCTTCTCTATATCAAAGGTACCAAAGCCCTTGATACCGGGAGTATCGATGAGATAACCTCCTGCCGACAGCGCTATCATCTCGCTGAAGGTGGTGGTATGCATGCCCGTATTATGAGCATCGCTGATTTCTGCTGTACGTTGGTCGGCCTCAGGCACCAACTGGTTGATAAGCGTCGACTTGCCTACTCCACTGTTGCCGCTGAGCAAAGAGATCTTGTCCTTGATGAGGGGAATCAACTGTTCCACCCCCTCACCGGTGGCAGCAGACAGCTCGACACACTGATAGCCGATAGTCTCATAGAGTTTTCGCATCATCTGCTCATAGTGCAACTCCTCCTCTGAGAGGATATCTCGCTTATTGAATACCAGAATGACAGGCACACGATAAGCCTCTGCGCCAGCCAAGAATCGGTCGATAAAAGTTGTGGAGGTTTGTGGATAATTCACCGTCACCACCAGCAAAGCCTGGTCTACATTGGCAGCCAGGATGTGGCTTTGCTTACTCAGATTAGGCGATTTGCGAACAATGTAGTTGCGACGGTCTTCTATGGCAGATATAAAGGCGGTTCCCTCCTGATTGGTAATAAGCTGCACATGGTCGCCCACAGCCACAGGGTTGGTGCTGCGTATTCCCTTCAGACGGAAATTGCCCTTTATCTTGCTTTCAATAAGCTGGCCATCGTCAGTCTTGACGGTGTACCAGCTTCCAGTATTTTTGATGACAAGTCCTTTCATCCTACGACTTTAGACGGTCATGATTTCCTTCTCCTTGTCGTCCATGAGAGCTTCCAACTGCTTGATGTACTTGTCGTGCAACTTCTGCAAGTCGTTCTCAGCATCCTTCTCGAGGTCTTCAGACAGTCCGTCCTTGATAGCCTTCTTCAGCTTCTCCTTGATTTCCTGACGCACGTTGCGCACCTCTACCTTTGCCTTCTCAGCTATCTTGTTGCACTGCTTTACCAGCTCCTTACGGCGCTCACCTGTAGGCTGTGGGATGCCCAAGCGTACTATCTCACCATTGTTTTCGGGAGTGATACCTACCCCACTGTCCATAATGGCCTTCTCAATATCCTTGATAGCTTTCTTGTCCCAAGGACGGATAGCGATGGTACGAGCATCAGGAGTTGTGATATTTGCCACCTGATTAAGAGGCACCATACTGCCATAACTGTTCACTCTCACACCATCGAGGATGGCCACGTTGGCACGACCGGCACGGATATGCGAAAGTTCTTCTGCCAGATACATTGCAGCCATCTCCATGCGCTCGCCTGCTTTGTTCAAAGTTTCTTTTACGTCTATCATATTTTTATTTTTGCTTATTGTTAATAAATTCTTTTATTGTCTGTTGTCACAATTCAAGCCACAAATATAGGCATATTTTGCGTAACCGCCAAACTTTTAGAGCCTCTTTTGCACGTCAGCCATCTTTTTAGCTGTTTTTCTCAGCCTGTAGCCTTTCCAGTTCAGCTCCCACATAATTGGTAAGTTCCACAAACTCCTGCACCGAAAGCTGCTCGGGGCGGCGGGTCATCACATCGGCTGTATAGAAATCCTCGCGGGGAGTCTGCCCGGGGAACATCTGCTTCAGACTCACTCTCAACATCTTGCGACGCTGGTTGAATACCGTCTTTACCAAACGCTTGAAGAGCAACTCATCGCAACCTAAATCGGTCACCTCATTGCGTGTCATGCGGATCACGGCACTCTTCACCTTAGGGGGAGGATTGAATACATTCTCGTCCACGGTAAAGAGATATTCCACACTGTACCATGCCTGTATGAGGACACTCAGGATGCCATAGGCTTTGTTGCCTGGCTCAGAGGCGATGCGCAACGCCACCTCGCGCTGAATCATTCCCGTGCAACAAGGAATGAGATCCTTGTAGTCGAGCATCTTGAAGAATATCTGCGAGGAAATATCGTAGGGATAATTGCCCGTCAGCACGAACTGTTTCCCGTCGAAGATACGTGTGAGGTCCATACGCAGGAAATCCTCACCGATGATATTGTCCTTGAGACGTGGAAAGTTCTCGTGAAGATAAGCCACCGACTCAGAGTCGATTTCCACTGCTTTTACAGGTCGTGGCTTCTCAATAAGATACTGGGTGAGCACACCCATACCCGGACCTATCTCGAGCACGGGCAGATCAGGACAAGCGTCTACCGTATCGGCTATTCGCTTGGCAATACCGAGGTCAGTAAGGAAATGCTGACCCAAATTTTTCTTTGGCTTTACTGCTTTCATGTGTTTAATTTTCTGCAAAGATAGTGCAAGCGAGCGCAATGAAAGCTTGCTTTCAAATTGCCGAGTGCAGCTTATCTTCTGCAAAGATAACGTATTTTTCTGAAAAAACATGTAGCATCCATACAAAACAACACAAAATTATTAACTTTTCACTAAAGACAGCATGAAAAGTGATAACACAAGTATAGCATTTGTAACTATCTGTTCTCCATATGGGTGCAGAGTAGTTACACACAGGATGAGAATACGAGAAATCTATAATAAATAACATTAAAGCATTCACCATTTATCTATTCTTTAGAACTTTTCCCTTACACAGTCATAAAAAAAGACGAGGGTGTGTCATAAGTCTGTGACGCACCCTTTTTTATTTTTTCATCTTTCCTCTAACACGAAAAAAGAAAATTTCATTTTTATTTACAACAAAGCCCAAACTTTCACAAGCTCGGGCTTTGCCTTTCCGC
>CAVACC010000125.1:0-5718 GCA_963587495.1 Clostridia bacterium
AGGCTGTCAAAGGGCCTTAATGAGCTCGTCAAAGAGCCTCTTTGAGGACGTCAAAGAGGCACTTTCAAATCGTAAGTTGGGCTCTTTGAGAACGGCACTAAAAAAGACCCCAAAACTGCATAAATATGCAAAACCGCTTTCGGTGAAAAAATCGCGATAATCTGGAGAAAATATAATAAAAAAAGTCCTCGAAAATGTTGAACGTCAGCAGCTGCTTTCAGCTTGCTTTGTCCATCATTTTCGAGGACGTTTTTTATGCTTTGCTTACAGTAGGCACTCTTTCCTGACTTCGTCATCGTGTCACCCAAAAATTTTCGTCAAAGAGTTTAGCTATCTTCTGATGCCTTGCCATCAGCATGGTTTGGGTGTAAACCTCCTTGTTCAGAGGTAGCCTAATTTGTATTGTCGTGATTGTCTTTGCCAATGCAAGCACCTTGTCCACGCTCATCTTAATCTCTGAGACTTTCAGCATGCGCTCCAGTTCCTTGTATACTTTCAAAGCCACAAAGCAGATGCATATATGGGCTTCGATGCGTTTGCGTGTAAAGTGAAACATGGGGCGTATCTCTATCTTTGATTTGGCTATACGGAAGGCCCGTTCTACATGCCAAAGATTGTGATATGCTGTATATACATCCTGTATTGGTATATCCGTATTGGTGAGATATCCCTTTAGACCATCCCATTTGGAGTCGTCGGCAATACGGTCATAATTGATGGCGACTTTCACCTCACCATCCATGGATAAGAACTTATTGTAACCTCTTTTGTTGATGTTGCCTTTCGTAAGCGCGCCATGCTTGTAAGCCTTTTCCAACCTGCGTATTCCCTTCTCCCGGTTATAGGCATCTTTCTTTGCACGGTCATCTGTATAGCCGACCAGGAGACGGCGTCCGCCTCCTTTGTCATATTCTACCATCTGGCAGTCGCGCTTGGGCTGTTCCAGTATCCAGTTCTTGACTTCCTGACTTTCATTCTTTATCTTCGCACCTATTATATATTTGTAGCCGTGCGCCTCAAGTTCCGCTATATTGGCATTGTTCATCAGACCGGAGTCAGCCACCACAACGAAGTTTTCCAAACCGTATTTGCTTACAAACTCGTTTATCGTCGGCAGCATCGTGTGGCCTTCATATTTGTTGCCCTCATGGATGCAATAGGCAAGCGGATAGCCGCCCAAACTTACAAGCAGGCCGAGTATGATCTGAGGATTACTGTGACGTCCCTCCTTTGAGAAGCCTGTCTTGCGCAAGTCGTCCTCATAATCCGCTTCAAAGTAAAGTGTGGTGACATCATAGAATAGCACACCGATATTTCCACCGAACAGTTTCGCAGTATGGCGCACGCTTATGTCCTGTACGATTTCGTGCTGATGGTCGCTAAGCTTGTCAAGATAACGATAGATTTTTGAGAGATCAACATCCTCGTCAAAGTGGTTTTTCAGATATTCCACCGTAGCAGCCTTGCTCGTTGGATATGCCAAACGGGCTTTCACAAGCTTGCGGAACACTTCATCGTCAATACGATTGAAACCAATCCGGTCAAACGTGCGGTCCAATATCAAGTCGCATCCGTTGAGAAGGATGTTGCTGACATTGGACAGAACACGGCGGACTTCTTCTCGCTCACGGTCACACGCCTCACGCTCCTCACCATATAAATCGAGTTGTGGATGGCGTCGGGATTCTTCTTTTGAAATCCATTCACGTCCATCATTTACTAGACTATCAATATCGTTAGCATCTGTGGCAATACCTATGGTAACCAACTCTTTATAACTGCCTTTTGTCTTTTCCGCAACTACAATACTTGTTGTTCCGGAGCGATTCTTCTTTTTTTTGATAAACATAGTTAAAAAACCTTTTGCGTACCCCAAAACAAGGGTACGCAAAGATACAAAATGTTGTTTATCAATCAGTTATAAAATACGTATTTTTTGAGTGACGAAGTCAGGAGACTTTTTGGGGATGTCTTAGCTTGAGATTCTAACATAAGTAAGGGGTGCAAACGACATCATGCCGTTTGCACCCCTTAGTTGTGAATTATCGTCAGTTGTGTTGCAGCTTTTTAATCTCTCAAGCATCCGATAGGAACCACAAATACACCATCTTTTCTTCGATAAGCGTAATCGCCTGTTCCTGTGAGTACCATCATGAAGGATGGTTCATTCATTTTTTCAGTATTTATTTTGCCTGCAAGAGTTATTAGGTTTGCTGCACCCTCGTTGATGAGTTTGTCGCCACCTAACTTTACTTCAATAAGTCCATATTTGCCATTGCGCAGATGTACTACAGCATCACATTCCAACCCATTTTTGTCACGATAATGGTATACCTCTCCATCTAAAGCATCAGCAAAGACTCTCAAATCACGAATACAGAGAGTCTCAAAAAAGAGTCCCATTGTATTGAGGTCGTTAATAAGGTCTTTAGGTCCCAGTCCTAATACTGCCGTACCTATAGATGGGTCTATGAAATAACGGGTATTTGCTGTGCGGACAGCCGTCTTGGAACGTAGGTTAGGATTCCAGGCTTCGGAATCCTCTATGACAAATATCTTGCGCAGAGCTTCCAGATAACTACCAGCAGTCTTCACGCTAACTTCATTTTCATCATTTGTCATCATATCAGCCACAATCGTTCCGATGGTTGCTTGCGAACCTTGGTTACGAGCGTATGAGCGCAATAGCAATCTTGTAGTTGTTGCGTTGCGATTCACTTCATCTACTCGCGAAACATCTTTCTTGATGACTGCATCCACATAGTCGAATGCTTGTTCCAATGCTGCTTCGCCTTGTAGACCACAGGCAAAAGGCCAACCACCACGGCATATCAGGTATGCCAGGTCGTCTATTTTTAGTTTGTTAATGGCTACTATCTTTTCAGGAGTTTCAAATAAATGTGCCAAACTAACCTTGCCATTTGATTCTCCAGACTCATATAGACTCATTGGTCGCATAGTTAGCCAACTGAATCGTCCTGTTCCAGAATGGTGCATATCTTTTTCATCTGCAGGAACAGCAGAGCCTGTCAATACAAACTGCCCAACGTCGTGCCGATGGTCAACCTCAAATCTGATGACATCCCAAAGTTTTGGTGCAAGTTGCCATTCATCAATAAGCCTTGGTGTTTCGCCCTCAAGCAAGACAGAAGCATCTATCTCTGCCATCTGTAGATTGGTTTCCAATGAGGCAGGATTATCCATATACAGAATACTTTTAGCCTGTTGCTCGGCAGTGGTAGTCTTTCCACACCATTTGGGACCTTCTATCAAGATAGCCCCCTTACTTGCCAGTTTCTTTGCCAACATTTTGTCTGCAATTCTATGTTTGTATTCCATATTTTCGAATATTGATTATACGTATGCAAAGATACAACTTTTTTTTGTATTTCCTCAGTTGGCTGTATTTTATTTCCTCAGTTGGCTGTGTTTCGTTTCCTCAGTTGGCTGTGTTGTACATCCTCAACGAGAAGGTCGCCTCCAGAGATAGTTACTTTAGCACAATCTGATATTTTTATGGTCTTTTCTACGATACCATTGTCGGTGATGGCGCGAACATTGTATTCGCATACGCGATTTGACATATTCTTGATGTAGGCAGAGTTGTTGTCTTTATCAAGAACTGTGGATAGCGAAGCGTCGTCGACGAAGATGCGAGTGGCACTAACTACGCTATTGTTTTGCTCGATGGATACAGAGAGCTTGCCCATGAAAGAAGGGTGGCTGACAACAGGAATGCCGAGAGGAGTGACAGGCATTTCAAATTCAGCCTTCTTATAGCTCTTGAAGTTAGAGAGCATCAGATAGCGTGTGCCATCAGGGTCGGCAGCCAAGGCTCCGTTCCATCCCTCAGGCAATTTGTCGGTTAGAGAGATAAACTCGTCGCTCATCAGCTTGGTTTCTGTAGCATCGATATTGCTATAGTACACCACGTTGCGGCTATCTACCTTTTCGCCATTATGGAACTGACGGCTCTCTGTGGAGTAAGAAGGGTAGAGTTTGGCAGTCATTATAGAGTTGTTGTTTCTGCGATCGCCAAAGCCCATGAGCTTGTCGCCATGCGAAATGATGCCGAGAGCATTGTCTACGTTGACCCAAGGTGAAGTGAAGGTCATGAACTGTGACCCATCGCTCTGCTTGTGAGTGTTGTCGTAGTAGAGTGTGCGGTTGGTCTTGGTAAGCTCGTCTACAGAGATTGCTGTGAGTCCACCCTGCTCCTTAGTGATGGTACCATCGGCAAGAGCAGAAACATAGTCGAGATAGATAACTGCGTTGCCTGGAGTAGAATATATAGCGAAGCGGTTGTTGAGAGTAGACTCGTTGGTGTTGAGTTCACCATTCATCACCCATGCGTCGCCATCAAACTGGTATATACCATTAACAACAGGAGTAGCGTTGGTCTTCTTGCCGTTGACGGTATAGAAGCCGAGGAAGTTGCCCGTGTTGTTCTGCTTATAAGGCACGATAATCTTGTTTTTATCTACAGAGTTGGCAGCGATATAGCCAGTATAGCTTGATATGCCTGGTGCCCAAGAGAAGGTTGTGAAGCGATCTTTGGTGTATGCTCTGACGATATTTTGCGACTTGATATGCTTAGCTGCAGAATACTGCTGACGGAAGGTTTCGAAGTCAGAAGCCTGGAGGTTGGCAGTAGAGGCAACAGAGTGCATGAGGTAAGTCATCATAACGCGATGAGCCTCTACGCCCATACGGCGTGCACCGATATCAGAGCGAAGGAGCCATGAACCATCCGTAGTGGTGGTTTGGCGAGCCTTTATCATCTTGTAAGCAATATTTTCGAGCATCAACGCATCAGCATCTCTGAGGAAGCAGGCGTTGGTGGTATAAGATGTTATCTGGTCGTAGAGGAACAGGCTCCAGTCGTTGCCGTTAGGCATAGCAAGTTCGCCATCAGCGAGAGCAAGCCAGTTGAGCACTTCCTTCTGTACCTTGAGGTTGTTGTGCATCAAAGCGTTTGTCTTCCATTTCTCTTCGCCGTAGAGCGATGTCTGGAAGAGCTTCAAGGCAAGAGCAGCCTCGCCAAGTTCCTGGATTACCACATTCTGATATGAGGTGTGGAAATAGTTATGGTTTTGCAGGGTGTAGTCGTCGTAGAGGTTCTGACCTTTGTAGAGGTTGGCAACAGTAGTGTTGTTGTATTCTGGGTCGATGACGGTATTGTTGTTAGCATCGTCCTTGTGAGAATAGCTGTTGATAGCAAACTTGCGTAGACGAGCAAACCACTTTGGTGCCAACTCGTCGTTAGGGAACAAGCCGAGAGTAGCAGCAAGCACGTCAGCCTCCCATCCATTCTCTTCAGCCTTGGTGTCGCCAGCATAGCCTGTAGGAATAGAGCGGTTTAGCTCGTAGTTGCATTCAGCCTTGAGCAATGCTTTGATATATCCCTTTTGTGTGTCAGAGAGTTTTTCCCATTGGAAGAAAGCAGAATAAGCTACCGACATAGCCCAAAGTGAACTTTCCCAAACATGGTCGGAAGTAGATGTAGAGCCCCAATATTTGTTGCCGGTACAAACCTTCAGTTTGTTGGCTTTATGAGTAGAGTAAGCAAAGACGAGCGATTTCATTGCCATCTGCTCTATGTCGTCCCAAGTGACGTTGACAGGCAATGTAACCTTATCCTTGGCATATTTTGCAAGGAATGCGCATATCATAGAGAGGTCGGCATTAGAGCGCACACCGTCCTCATTGTTCTTCATA
>CAVACC010000126.1:0-5623 GCA_963587495.1 Clostridia bacterium
ACTATGCTAGAAAGGGCACAGGGTTAACGCTGGATATGGAGTATTCTTCTTTTTTATTGTACTTATCTATTTTCCTGCAAAGTTAACTATAGTTTGCAGATATAAAGATTTTTATCTCTTTATTTTTCCAAGTGCAAATATAATAGTAAGGGCAAAAGCTTTACATATCGCAAAGAATTTTCATTTTTTATTAGGTGTTTTTTAAAGCTTTTGCCCTTACAGGGCGCCAGGCTAACGCCCACAAACCCAGGGCGTTGCCCTGGGCTAAGAGCTTCTGCCCTTTCAGGGCGTGCTGCTTGCGTGAGCTTGGGCCTTCAGGGCGTGCTGGTTCTGTGAGCTTAACATTAAACACTAAAAATTCCCTTCAAGGCTGTTGTCCCTTAACTTCATTAACTTCCCATACCGATAACTTCTATAACTTCTGAACTTGCAAAAGTTTACTCACAATAAAAGGAGAATAAAAAATCCCCCGCAGCGGAGAAAGCTGCGGGGGAAGTAGATAGAGGTTAGATGTGGAAGTCGATGTCTTCGAGCCAGTCTCGAACATCGAAGCAGGGACAGTCCTTTCGGACATTAGGCAGGTCGCGGTGGCCCAGGATCTCGGCATCGGGATAATCCAAGCACAGGCTATGCAGCAGTTCCTCCATCGTCACTTTCTGTGCCAGGGTACGGGTGTCGGCGGGATGGCCGTTCTCGTCGAGTCCGCCCTCATAGCAGATACCTATGGAGTGGGCGTTGTAGTGGCGGGCATGAGCCCCTGCGAGTCGCTCCGGCCGGCAGGGATAGAGGGTGCCGTCCTTGGTGATGTAATAGTGATAGCCGATGGTGTCGAAGCCGCGGGCCTTATGACAGGCTTCCAGTTGTTCAACCGTGAAGTTCTGGTTGACTCTCGTGGCGCTGCAATGCACCACAATCAGATTGATGTCTCTCATGATATTCGTTTTTTACTCTTTTACTCTTTTACCTTTTTACCTTTTTACCCTTTTACCTTTTTACCCTTTTACCTTTTTACCTTTAAAGGTTCTGACAGGAGCTGACGCAAAAAGCGCTGGTTATCGCTGTGAGTACGGTGATGATGAAGTTGATGACTGCTTTCCAATTTTCTTTTTTCATTGTGATCATGGTTTTAAATGTTTAGTGTTTAATGTTTAATTTGAGCCCCCCCGGAGGGGGCGATGGTTATTCACCATCGTTGCCTTCGGGATTGTCGCCTCCAGCAGATGGGGTGTCGCCGCCCTGGGAGGTACCGCCACCCTGCGATGGAGTGCTGCCGCCACCCTGAGAGGTACCGCCACCCGACGGAGTAGAAGGAGAGACTTTGTCGGAGTTGCTGTCACCTGCGAGTGCAGTCGCCTTCTTCAAGGTAGCATCGAGGTTGAGCTTGTCGCTCATCAACTCGCCAGTGGCACGGGCACGGAGCTTCACGCCCTCGATGTTCTTGGTGATGGAGAAGTCCTTCTCGGTGTCGGCTCCCAGCTTGTTCTTGATGCCGATGGAGAAAATCGCCAGGTTGTCGATCTTCACGGCGATGCCTTGCAGGGCAAGTTCCCTGACGCAGATCACCATGTCGGTGAGCATGCCCTTGATGGCACCGGGCGAGAAAGGCGTGTTGTGGCCCGACATGTGGGTGGCAAGACCGTCCATTCCGATGGTTTGAGTTACTACTGGGTATGCGTAGTATTTGCCGTACGCATTCGGCATCTTCTTGTTCTTGTTTTTCTTTAAATTGTAGAGAATCATGGTGTTAAGTTATAAAAGTTAATAATATTTAGCGACAAAGGGCTGCGCGCTCGTCCCGATGTCTCGCTAAGTCACTCTCTCTGAATGACGATGCAAAGATACGACATTTTTGCGAGTCAACTATACGCTAATGGGCATAGGCCGAAAAAAAGTGCAAAAAAATTATGGATCACCTATAAAATCGTAAATAATCTCTCGCTGGACGGGCGAAAAGTACCGTTTCTTGGTGCGATAGCCACAGGCCCGCAGCTTCTCTACGAGGGGAGGGCAGCGGTTGATCCAGCGCATCAGGTGGTTGACAGCCACGTGACGCTCGGCGTCAGGGAAATATTCGTGGGCAAGGTCGTGCTTGCTGATGTAGTCTTTCTTCATGATAGATGTTTAATTTCTTCGTTTGCGATATAATGTTTGTCATGTCTCAGTAAGTCACTGAGAAAGTTCAGTGACTTACCGGGAAATCTCTGTAAGTCATTGGCAGGCGTCCTGTTCCATCTTGTCGCTTGCACAATAGAAGGATTCGGTATTGATCTCGGCACCTTCCTTCTCGACGACAAACCATCCGTTGCCCTTGCGGCGATGAGCCTTGGGGAACCCCAGCCTTGACATGATGCTTCCGATGCTCTGGTACTCGAAGTTCTTCCGCATGACAGGGTTGGTGCAGATGCGCTCCACAATCTCGGCGGTATAGCGGAACTTGATAAACCGCTCTGACGTGTCGGGCGTCGGAACACGATAGAAGCGCTTGATTTGCTCCTCGGCATAGTTGGGCACCATGAAGAGCATGTTGTGCTTTTGCATCTCGGCGATGTCCTCCTGGGTGAGCCAATACACCCATCCTTCCTCGCCGCGCATCTTTCGCTCCTTCACCTCCTTGCCAAGAGCCACACACTGGGAGTAGATGCCCACGTAGTCCAACGGCTCATCTCTCGGGCTCACGATGCTCTCCGCAATCCAGGGCGAGTAGCGGCGGTTCTCCGGGTCGGTGATGATCTGCTGGTTGTTGGTGGTACCCGCCACAGTGGCACGATGGTCCAGGTCGCTGCGGAATCGGTCGTAGGGTCTTCGGATGGAGAAATGCAGTTTGGTCATGTTGCTCTTGAAGGCGTTGAGGTTCTTTCCGAAAGCGGTGTCGAACTCATCGAGGCACATCAGGATCTTGCATGAGAAAGCCTCCATGAAGTCCTTGTCGGTATATATCGCCGCCGACTCGTTGAGGTAGTAGTCGCGGAGCTGCGGCGGCAACAGATAGTTGAAGAACGTGCTCTTGTAGATGCCACCCTTTCCCACCAGGATGAGCATCACCTGGTTGACCACCTCCGGAGTGACCCATCCCACCACCATCGCCACGATCCACTTGCAGAAGTATTTCTTGAAGGTGGCCTGGTCGTGGTGATAGCCCTGCATGGGGATGATGCGTATGCGGTCAGCCAGTTCGCCGATGTAGTCGCGTTTGCCGTCCCATGGCGGCAGCGACCGGAGGTAGTCCTCCACAGGGTCGCACTGCACAGCAAAATCGCTGTGGATGACAGAGATGAGCTTCTGCATGTTGATGTTCATGCCCTCTTCCTCCATCTTCACCCAGATCGAGTTGAGGATGTTGTCATCCAGGTTCACCCACTTCAGGAACTTAGGATTTCCCGCCATGCGGCTCATTATCTCGTGCCTGCCGGTCACCATGTTGCGCTGTATCTGGTATCTCATCGAGAGCCACTGCTTGATATACTTCACGGAAGTTTGCCCACGATACGACTCGCCCTCTCTGAAATAGTGCCAGGTGCCGAACCGCTCCGTCTTCTTGTAGCACGACCTGATGACGGCAGCCGTGTCGGGATATTCGTGAGAGAAATGAGCTTCGGCATAGTCGAGAGCCTCCTTGAATTCGATGCCATAGCGGTTGCAGATGCTTCCGAAGTACATCACATACTCGTTGTGGCGGTGCGGTTCGAAGACGAGTCCCCAGTTGTGGAGCGTTTCCAGGACATGCATCTTCACCTCCTCCATGGTAGGTTTCTCCGCCGACAGCTTGAAGCCATTGGCTTTGCTTCCCTTGGCCGCCTTGGAGCGCTCGGCAGCCTGCTTCTTGCTGTCCTTCTTGCGCAGCAGGGAGGAGGTGAACTTAGCCAGTTCCTTGTCGGTGAGGCCTATCGGTTCGGCATCCCAGTGGAAGAAGGCCTGTTCGTCGTGGGCGAGTCCCGACAGCCGTAGGAAGTCCACGCACTGCCGGTCGGCCTTGACGCCCAGCAGGGTGTCGAACAGCGCCATCGCCTTCTGCAGCATCGCCTGGTGCAGCTCCACGAATGACAGCTCGCATCCCTCAGGCCGCTGATAGCCCACGATGATGCGCATCCCCTTGCCGCTGATGGTGCGATAGGCGATGAGGGTGTGGGGAGAAAGCCTGATGCGTTCGAAGATAAGGTCCATCGACTCAGAGGACAAATGGTCGTAGTCGAGCCCCAGACATCCCACTTCGCCCACCACGTTCTCTAACAGTCTGCCCCTGCCGTCCAACTGGGCGGCGAAACAGACGGCAGTCGACAGGGGTTTAACTTTGCTGTCGGCAAGTTGCTTACTCACGGCCAGGGCCTTTCGATACGACTCAGTGATGGCAGCCAGTTCGTGGTTGCGCAAAATCAAATCCTCCAGCTCCTGACGGCTGCTTAGCGGGCGGCTCATCTTAGAGTCGAGCTGAGAGAATACAGATGGCATGAGGCCATCGCGTGACGTTGTGAACGCCTTTTTTAATATATTCATTCTTTTATATATGTTTTATGGCATTACCCATATTGGTAATTTCTTTCTTTATTTAATTTCTTTCGCGTATGCGTGCGAAAGTAAGAAACGAGGGTTCACCCTTCACATCAGCGTCGGAAGTCCGATAAACAGACGGGTTTCAGGGCGTGAACCCACCCTTCACAGGTATTCACGGAGATGTCACAAATGACGTCAAACGGTGAACCCTTGAGGAAGAAAAAGTCCGAAAGGTGAACGCTCTTTATATAGGGAGTTTTCCAATAGGAAGTATGCTTAGACAGGTAGATTGTAACCGATGACAAAGATAAAATTAAATACATAAATAACCAAAATCTATATGTTCTACATGTAGAGTATAAAATTAACAAAAATTATGGCTTATATCAAGCATTTTACAAATCTTAACGCCTATTTTGGGCATATTTTGCACGTAGAAAAGCCCGGATTCGATAAACGACGTAAGGAAGATCATGTCCGTCCGAAGACAATTAAGCGAGTCTAAGACGGAAAAGTTTTAGAGTTGGCCCAGGCCTATCTGCTCACCCGTCATACCCTCAAGACCGTATCGACGGACCGTCAAAAGTTTGAGAAAATCTGCGAAATCCTCGACGCCTTGGAGGCCGACAACCAGGCTGCCAATCCCGGCGACGATCCCCTCTTCGAAGGCGGCTATCTGGCCGCCTTCCACCGCCTGATGACTCAAGTCTGGGATAGATGATTTCGATTCAAGGATGGTGTTCAGAAGTTATCGTTATGGGGAGTTAAAGAAGTTATTTTTATGGGGAGTTAAAGAAGTTAAGGGAAGTTATCACTCCCTCCGGTCGTTCGGGAAGTTAAGGGACATCAGCATCGTATCCTTGCGTTACCTTCAGCCTCAATCCCAGCAAGTTGCGAGCAATCAGCATCAAGCATCCTTCATTGTGTCCCTGCGTCCCATAAGCATCGAGCAAGCATCCTGCATCGTGTGTCCTTGCGGTTCATCCCGCACAAAAACCGCAGCTTCGCTGCTGGCGTAGACCTCTGATGGTCCGCCAACCATATAGCGAAGCGGTTTGAGCACCGAGTAGGGCGGTTGGCACATCCCTTGTCCCCTGAGGGGAAAAGGGCTTGGAAAAAGCGGTGGAGCCTTCCT
>CAVACC010000127.1:0-5566 GCA_963587495.1 Clostridia bacterium
ATCTTATCCCGCGAAAAGGTAGATGCACATATTATATATAAGGTGAATGGGGTGGAGCAAACGGTGAAACGTATTGCAAATGAAGAAGAGGCTCAACTCTTTACCCGAAGCACAAACTCCGATGTGCTTTCGCAACTGGTAGGACAGTATTATGTGGTAGGCAAGCAGAAAGCTGGAGATAAAATCAGTCTTCAGGTTTCTGCACCGGATTTCTCATCTGTTTCAGCTTCTACTTATATCCCAGAGAAGGTAGGAGTGGAGTTGGGCGATGTTAAATTGGAAATGAAATCATCGGATGGTTATAACTCGATAACCATTGATAGGGTAGAAGCCATTTTCCATGATAATCCTTCTTCGGAAGATTATTATTCGGTGAAGCTCAGATTACTGAATCGAGAAATGAACCGTGATCTGGGGCTGCTGACAGACAATGAACCCTTGTTGAACAAGAAGTCGAAGCTGGATGATGATTTCGGTATGGATGATTATGAGTATTTTGGTAATGCCTACATCTTCAATGACCGTACGATAAATGGCAAGACCTATACACTTCATCTGGATACATACTCTTATTCATATCGTCAGTCATTTTATAGTTTTTCTTATGTAGTGGATTTATACAAGGTAACTCCCGAATATTACCGGTTTCTCAAGAGTATCAACGATGCACAGAGCAACAGTTGGGCAGATGTGGGCTTGATGCAGGTTACGCCTACCTATTCGAATGTAAAAGGAGGCTTCGGAGTGGTGGCTGGCTACAATATAAGTTCTGTTTCGAAGTTCTTCAGCTCTTCTGATTCCGGTGATAATGGAGGAATATATACTAAATAAAGAATGAGGAGCTTTGATAGGATGGTATTACGAGAAGTATAAGCATACCAATACGCTCTTTGCATCTATTACAGGACAATTTTAAAGGAAGAAAGGGATTCTATGATGAAGATTAACAAGAATGAACAGGAATTTGTGCTGAAGTATTTTCAGCCGGGCAAGCTGGATACCAGGAAGGCCTTGCAGAAAGTGAAGGCTCGGGTAGGCATTGCTGATGAAGAGGTTTCGCATGCTGCAAGTGTATCTTTACGAATGCGTCGCATCCGCTGGATAGCTGTGGCTGCATCTATTCTGGTGCTCTTCACCATAGGAGCCTATACGCTTTTGCAGCCAAAGACGGTGACGCTTTCTGCTGAATCGGAAGTAGTGGCATATCATCTGCCTGATGGAACGAAGGTTTCGTTGATGCCTCATTCTTCTCTTTCCTATCAGGAAGATGATTGCAGAAAGGTGGAGATGAAGGGCTGCATCTATTATCAGGTGAAGCATGATGAACAGCATCCTTTCGATGTGGTTGGAGAGCATGGACACGTAAGGGTACTCGGTACCCAGTTTATGGTGGATGAAAGAACGGACGCTCCCGAAGTGATGGTAACCAGCGGAAAGGTGCTTTTCACGGCTCGTAACTCAGAAGATGGTATCTTTTTGATTAAAGGTAGGCGAGCCCGCTTGCAGAATGGTGCCACTCAGCCAGAATTGTTGGCTGATTACGACATCAACGATGTGGCATGGGCTACGCATCGTCTGCATTTCGACAATACTCCATTATCCGAAGTATTGGAGGAATTGACAGAACTGTCAGGTGTCAAATATACAGCCTCTGATGAAAGTAAGCGTTTGACGGGTGATTTCGAAACAGATTCCATCCCACAGGTTATCCAGGTAATAGAAGAAACATTGGGTGTTCAGATACGATAAGAGTTGAAAGAAGCATCGTAAAAAGCATCGCAAAAAGGGACTAACTTATGAAAAGTAGTCAATAAAATGAGAAAATAAGTAAAAAGGTCGCATCTTTCGTATTGATTAAGAGCGAGATTCAAAATAATTTTGTATCTTTGCCCTCGTAACAAATCAAACAATTGATAAATATATAAAAGTATGGACTTTAACAAACTATTCTCATTGGAGGGTAAGGTTGCCCTCGTGACAGGTGCCGCATACGGTATCGGTTTCGCTATTGCTGAGGCTTATGCCAAGGCAGGTGCTAAAATTGCTTTCAACTGCCGCAGCCAGCATCACATGGATCAGGCGCTTGCAGATTACAAAGCAAAGGGTATTGATGCCAAGGGTTATATCTGTGATGTAACAGATGAGGAGCAGGTGAAGAACATGGTTGCTGACATCGAGAAGGAACTCGGTGTAATCGACATCCTGGTTAACAACGCTGGTATCATCAAGCGTATTCCTATGACAGAAATGTCAGTAGATGACTTCAAGCAGGTAATCGACATAGACCTTACTGCACCATTCATCGTATCTAAGGCTGTTATCCCAGGCATGATCAAGAAGGGTCATGGTAAGATTATCAACATCTGCTCTATGATGAGTGAGTTGGGTCGTGAAACAGTTTCTGCATACGCAGCAGCCAAGGGCGGTTTGAAGATGTTGACACGTAACATCTGCTCTGAGTATGGTGAGTACAACATCCAGTGCAACGGCTTGGGTCCTGGTTATATCGCAACTCCACAGACAGCACCTCTTCGTGAGCGTCAGGCAGACGGTAGCCGTCACCCATTCGACAGCTTCATCTGTGCAAAGACTCCAGCTGGTCGCTGGTTGGATCCAGAAGAGTTGGAAGGTCCTGCTGTGTTCCTGGCTTCTGAAGCATCTAATGCAGTCAATGGTCACATCCTTTATGTAGATGGTGGTATCTTGGCTTACATCGGCAAGCAGCCTAAATAAGATAAGGACCCTATCACAAGGTTAGTTAAATAAAAAATCCCATCCTTGCACAAATTGCGAGGATGGGATTTTTATGATATACAATAATAGGCTATCTGTGAGGATAGTCCTATTATGTTTAAAAATAATCTTTACAATTATTTGTTGAGTGCATCAGCCAACTCAGCGCCAGCTTTGAACTTTGCAACCTTCTTGGCAGCAATCTGGATCTTCTCCTTAGTTGCTGGGTTGATACCCTCGCGTGCAGGACGCTCGTTTACGCTGAAAGTGCCGAAGCCTACCAACTGGATTTTGTCACCTGCGATGAGAGCTTCCTTCAAAGCGCTTGTTGTAGCATTGAGAGCTGCCTTAGCCTGTTCCTTTGAAATCTCAGCACCTGCTGCAATCTTGTCAATCAATTCTGTCTTGTTCATAATTTTACGTTATTAAATGATTAGTAATTTTTGCCTTTTTGTCTTTTTTGCTTACAAATATAGCTTTTTCCTTTGAAAGTTCAAATAAAAAAAGCAGAAAAGTGATGAAATTATTGAAAATTAAGTGTAATATGCTTATTTTTTGATGTTTTCACGGATATTTTTAGTAATTTTGCCCCCAAATTACAAAAATATTCGATAATCAATTAATAAGAAAGTTTATAGTTATGCGCAATATACCAATAGTTACAAAGAATTTGCTGATAGTGAATGTTGTTGCCTTTCTGGTGTGTCTTTTGATGGGAAAGAACGGACCTGACGGCTATGTGCTCAATGATTTGCTGGGACTTCATTTCTTTTTAGCATCTGATTTCCATATTTATCAGTTGATTACTTACATGTTTATGCATGGAGGTTTTGAGCATATTATTTTCAATATGTTTGCTTTGTGGATGTTTGGATGTGTCGTAGAACGAGTATGGGGCCCGAAAAAATTCCTTTTTTATTACATTGCATGTGGCGTTGGTGCTGGTCTTTTCCAGGAAGCAGCACAGGCTGTGCAGTTCTATGTCGTAGCTTCTTCTCAGTTGCCAGGGTTGTCTCTTTCTGATTTGACAGTAGTGGCTCATAATAGTTCTGCTGTGCTTAATCAATGGACTACTGTAGGTGCTTCTGGTGCGATCTATGCCATTTTGTTGGCTTTTGGTATGATTTATCCAAATGAGCGTATTTTTATATTCCCGTTGCCTATACCTATCAAGGCTAAGTATTTTGTTATTGGTTATGCAGCCATAGAACTGTTCTCTGCGTTGGCTACTACAGGTGATGGTGTTGCTCATATTGCCCATTTGGGAGGTATGGTATTTGGATTCTTTATGATCAGATATTGGCGTAAGCAGGTTGATGGTGGTTATGGCGGCTCTCATACTGCTGATGCATTTGATAAGTTAAAGAATATGTTTGGCGGAAAACGTAATGCAGGTAAGAGAAACTTTACTTATACCCGTAATGATTCTTATACTTCTCAATACGAGCAGGATGCAGAGTGTACCACCAACGAGAAAGTTGTCTCTCAAGAGGAAATAGACCGTATTTTGGATAAGATACGGAAAAGTGGATATGATAGTTTGACCAAAGAGGAAAAGCAGTCTCTTTTTGATCAGAGCAACAAGTAATATCGTAGATGAAAACTTATGTTTAAAGGATTTAAGGAATTTACTTATCGGATGATTGCTGGTGCCAATGTGGCTACGATAGTAATCATGTTCTTGGTAGGCTTCTCAGATGTCTTGTCACCTGAGAAGCTTGGCATTTTTACAAATGCTGGGCTTACTTTTCCGTTATTCTTGGTAATCAACTTGTGTTTTCTGCTCTTTTGGTTGTTGTTCCGTCCCAAGTATGCCACAATCCCATTTGTGGGATTTCTGGTATGCTTTGTTCCTGTTCGTAAGTATATGCCCATTAATGTAAATGGTGAGACACCTTCTAAATGTATTAAGGTGCTTTCATATAATACGTGGAATTTTGGCGACCAGACTGAGGATTCTGAAGGTACTAATATTTCTTTAGCATATATTCAGGAACAAGATGCAGACATTGTTTGTTTGCAGGAAGCGATGCCAACCTCAAGAAATGTTCAGCAGATAGATAGTTTGTTAAAACCGCTATATGCTTTTCAAGATACGACCATGCATCCTAATGGTGGAAATTGCCTGATGCTCTTGAGTAAATTCCCGATATTATCTAAGGAAATTATCCCTTATCAGTCTAAAGGTAATATGAGTGTGGCTTATCGCTTAAATATTAGGGGTCGGGAAGTGTTATTGGTTAATAATCATCTGGAAACGACTGGTTTAAGTTTAGAGGAAAGAAAGCAGTTTAAAAGACTTGTAGTGGGAAAACTGGAAGTGGATACTGCTGAACATACATCAAAGCTTTTAGTTGTGAAGTTAGCTGAAGCTACCCGAAAGCGTGCCTCGGAAGCAGAGGCGGTGGCCAGCTATCTGAAGCATTATGGGAAAATGAGTAAAATAGTTTGTGGGGATTTCAATGACGGTCCTATTTCCTATGCACATCGGACGATAGCTAAGGGATTGACTGATTGCTTTGTTTCCAGTGGCAACGGATTGGGGATTAGTTACCATCACAGTGGATTTTTTGTTCGCATTGACAATATTTTATGTTCAGATGATTGGGAACCGTACGAGTGTAAAGTTGATGATAAAATCGCTGTTTCTGACCACTATCCCATCATTTGTAAGCTAAAAATGAGGGCTAAACATCAAAAATAGCGCAAATTATTCTTATTTACGAAAAAAAATGCGTATTTTTGCACGTCATTATATATGTAGTAACAATAATAAGACTGAAAATAAATAAATTAATAACAATAAAATAGAAATGCAAAACAAAGGAATTGT
>CAVACC010000128.1:0-5464 GCA_963587495.1 Clostridia bacterium
TGAAAAATGCAGCAAGGAACTTCTCTACTATAACTAAGATTGCTTTGTCCATCCTAAAAAAAGACAAAACGGTCAAGGGAAGTCTCAACTTAAAAAGGATGAAAGCTGGCTGGGACGAAAATTACCTGTCAAAACTTTTGGAGGCGAACGCATTTTGATGCGTCCGCCCTGTTTGCACTTGATAAATCTCCGTTCAGAGCCTTTGAATCTCCGTTCAGAGCCTTTGAATGTCCGTTCAGAGCCTTTGAATGTCCGTTCAGAGCCTTTGAATGTCCGTTCAAAGCCTTTGAACGGAGATTTATGAGGTGTTTGGCAACAATATCTTGGGTGACAGACAATCATTTCCTAATAATAAAAAACTTAATATAACTATGGCAAAGTACAAATTAGTAGAAATGGCAGACATGGATAAGACCGGCTCACGCAAGGTCTATCCTAAGATGGTAGCCTATCGGACCCTGTCTACAGAAGAGTTTATAAAGAAGATGAAGTGGTATAACAACGCATTACCGACGAGCGCGATAGAGGCCGCTCTATCGGATATGTGTAACATATTGGCCCGTATGTTGGCTATGGGGTACAATGTCAATCTGGATGGATTGGGAACCTTTTCGTTGTCCTTGGGGTTCGAAGACGAAAAACCTACCGAGATGCAGCAGGACGATGACAAGATGACCTATCGTAAAGTGGGAGTAAAGAATGTCAACTTCAAGACCTCACCCGAGTTGATAAAGGAAGTAAGACTACTTGCCAACTCCGACCTGGAACGTGATATGGGTGGCGTAAAAGTGATCAAACGAGAGCTGTACTCCAAAGAAGAGCGTGTCAGTCGTGCCATGGAAAAGATCCATGAAAACGGTTTCATCACCCTTACCGATTATGCAGCCATCAACCATCTGAGCCGAACAGCCGCCTCCATGGAATTGAAAACGTTGACAGATGACCCTTCTTCTCCTATCACTGCAAAAGGAAGAGGCTCACACAAGGTTTGGGTGAAGAAGCAAGAGGAATAATCGGAATTAAGAATTTCCGAATAACATTACTCAAGTTTCGCTTGTGGTTCAAGTACGGCCTGAAAGGGTAGAACCTCTTAGCCCAGGGAGGGCACTGAAAGAGTAAAATCCATTAATACATACAATTAATAAATACAATTATGAAAGCTACAAGAATCATCACAACAGTGTTTATTGCGCTTGCCTCACTTGCAGCCAATGCACAGGAAGGAGCATGGAACGGCGAACTAAACGTCATGGGAACAAAGCTCCCATTAGTATTCAACTTCTCTAACGAAGGCTGCACCATGGATTCGCCTTCGCAAGGTGCTAAAGGAATACCAGCCGAGAAGACTATTAAGGACGATGGTACAATAAAAGTTTCGGTTGCCATGATTGGAGCTACATTTGAGGGAAAGATGGAGAATGGCGAAATTAAAGGTACATACACCCAAAATGGTTTCCACATCCCTCTTACACTAAAGCCCGGCAAACTTGTAGTTAAACGTCCGCAAACTCCGGTTGCTCCATTTCCATATAAGGAAGAAAGCATAAGCTTCACAAATGCAGGATATACTTTCAACGGTACCCTCACCCTACCACAAAACTATTCTAAGCAGACTCCCGTAGTGCTGATGGTTACTGGTAGCGGACAGCAGAACCGCGACGAAGAATGGTTTTACCATAAACCCTTTGCCGTAATTGCAGATGCACTGGCCCGTCAAGGCATTGCTTCCTTACGTTATGACGACCGTGGTTGGAATGATAAGAATATTGATTTCGGTCAATTCACAACAGCCGACTTCCTCCAAGATGCCGCATCTGCCTTATCATTATTGCGCAAGCGCTTCAATAAGGTTGGAATATTAGGACATAGCGAGGGCGGCACAATAGCCATGATGCTTGCCGCAGAAGGCAAAACCGACTTCATTGTGTCGCTCGCTGGCATGGCTATATCAGGTAAAGAAACTCTCATGATGCAAAACCGTCAAGCAATGTCTTCCATAGGTCTGCCTAAGGACATGGTGGATTCCTACTGCAATAAAATATCAAATATTCTCGACGAGATTGCCAATGGCAAGAAGACAAGTGAGATAACCATCGACGGAGTGCCAGACAACTTAAAGCCTATCCTAAAAAGATCATTAGAGCAAGCCAACTCGCCATACATACGCCATTTCATAACTATAGATGCTGGCAAGCAGTTGTCCAAGATTAAATGCCCAGTGTTGGCACTTAACGGCACAAAAGACACTCAAGTGGACTGCGCCGCCAATACAACTATACTTGAAACTGGACTCTCCAACTGCAAGCACACTATAAAGAAGATTGATGGTGTAAACCATCTGTTCCAGCATTGCTCAACTGGCAGCGTTGTGGAATATCAGCAAATAGAAGAAACCATTGCACCTGAAGTGCTGGAGATAATAACCAAGTGGATTAACGAACTGTAATAATAATTATAAGTGGGTCGGGCGAAGTGCGCTCGACCCAAACTGTCTATACCTATTAAAAATATTTTTTCTTTTTCATGTAGCAAACCATTCCAACCCTTAGTCTAAAGAGTAAAGAAAATACAAAATAAGACATAAATTATGAAAGAAAACGAACAACAATTCACCGACATTGTTCGTCGCAACCGTAGCACCATATATACCGTGTGCTATATGTTCTCTAAAGACAACGACGAGGTTGCCGACATGTTTCAGGAGGTGCTCATAAGACTGTGGAACGGCATGGAATCGTTTGACGGACGCAGCAACATCAAAACATGGATTTACCGTGTGGCACTGAACACTTGCATCACCATCGACAAACGCAAGAAACGCAACCATAAGACACAGCTGTCTATGGACGTAGACTATTTCAACAGTCGTGAAGTGAAATCAGAACAGGCTCAGTTTCTGCATCGACGCATAAGCCGCCTGCAACCTCTCGACCGTGCAATAGTGTTGTTATGGCTCGAAGACATCAGCTACGACGAAATTGCTGCTATCATCGGCATTACGCCAAAGAATGTTTCTGTCAGATTGGTGCGCATCCGTGAACAACTGAAACGAATGAAGGAATAACCATTAACGTTAATATTTTTATCTATTATTCGACAAGATAATGGATAACCTTTATATTATCATCAATATTCAACCTACAAAAATCATTCTATATGGAAAAGATAAACAATAACAACGAACTCGAGATTATGCGTTCGCAGATGGCATCGTTCAAGAAACAACTTGAACAACAAGAGATAATCAACAGACGTATCATGTCAGAGTCGATGAAGAAGAAATTCTCATGGATTAAGAAGATGATCATAGGCGAGATTATTCTCATCCCTATATTTCTATACTTAGCATTTGCCGCCAAGTACTACTTCGACTTGTCTTGGTGGAGTGTCGGCACATTCGTCATATTGCTTCTATGTGATGTTTGGTGCGACTACGACATCAACATGCGAGCTATTAAAGACAGCGACTACAGTCACGACAACCTTGTCAACACAATGAAGAAATTGCTAAGAATGAAACAACGTCGCACTAAGCAAACCGCCATAATGTTGACAGCCACAATAGTCATGAGCATATGGTTATTAATAGAAATAGGCTTTCATCTCATTGCCATAAATGCCGATACAGGCATGTGGCTTGTGTTCTATGGTGGTGGCACAGGAGCCTTCATTGGTGTAGTTGCTGCATGGTGGATATACCGAAAGATGCAAAAGACCAATGACGAAATGATAAAGCAGATTGAGGAAATCAGCAAAGAACAATAAATGAAGCTCAAGAATAAAGATTAATAAATTGAGAGTCGCCTATCACAATAATACCCAATTACCAAGGAGGTTTGGGGATAATTATTTTATATAAAGACTTTGGCATACTTTTTTTTATTTGTAACTTAGCAAATTAAAAACGCTAAGTTACAAATAAAGCTCCTCAAATCCGCAACTAAGCCCTTCAACGTCCTTCTTGCGTGTACACGTCCTCTCATTACTGAATTATCATGTCGGATGAAGCGAGAGATGGTTCATCAAATGAGTAGTGACATCCTCAACACGTGATCCACCACAGAAGTAGATACTCATGAGAGAACGGATGATTTCGCTGTACCGATAACCGAACGATCTGCACCTTAGACCGAGGGTTAAGTCGATTACAGAAGACAATGTGGAGTCAAATTGCTCCATAATCGAAAAAATCCTCGAAAAGGAGTGAGTTTCTCAGATTTAATTTGTATTTTTGCCATGTCTATCGTTGGATTCTCTTGTTTATTTTTTGCAACACTAAGATAAGTGAATTCTTCGACATGACAAAACCATGGGCAACTTTTTGTTGCTCAGGTACTTAAAATGTTTAATTTATAATAGTGTTGCGGAGTTAAGGGCTATTAATCATTTAAAAACAAATTGTGTATGGCTTATAAGGGACTAAGAATCTTTGGGCTACTTTTCATATGCTTAATAATGGGAGCGTGCAGCCAAAGTTCTAAATTGAAAAGTGATGCAAAAAAACAGATGGAGCAAACATTTAAAGAAATAGCAAAAGATCCATCAAGTGTTAAATTATCAGATGAAGACATCGTTTATAATGATGATTCATTATGTATTATTCATGTGAATTTTTCTGCAAAAAATGGATTGGGTGCAGATGTGAAATCTAGATTTGAATATGTTTTCATTCATAGTAACAATAAAGAATATGAAGGATTCCAACAAATAAATGATGAAGAAGATGGGGTTTTTGTTACGAAAGAAAAATATGCAAAATTAAAAAATGGTAAAATTTTCGAGAATCTTTCATACGAAGAAGGTCTCCATTATTTAGCAGCAGTTTTTTTGAATACAGAAGGAAGAGAAGCTGGAAATAAAGAAGGTTCTTTTTTTAACATTCCTGTTCCCACTGGTACTGGTTCATGGGAGATTAATTCCTACACTGATGAGTTTGGAGACAAGGGTGCTGTTAAATATCTTGTAATCCAAGGCATCGGTGTTTTTAGCAATTCTGCAACGACAGACTCTCGTATGACAGCTGTTTTATTTGTAGATAAGTCTGATGCGTTTTCGTTACGTCTAGTTGAATATGATTCAAATATAGTAAAATCTGATGATTATTACGATGTTCGTGTGAAAGATAATGATGGGCTGATTTATGAATGGGTTATGTCAAACGATGAAGAATCAGGACAAATGACAACAAATACTTTATTCTCAGATAGAACAGACTCTGAATTAAATCAAACCATGCAAAAAATATTAAACAAAGGCGGTGTAGTTACATTTGCTATTAAAGAACGCAACGCATATTCAACACCTGATACATATTTGTTCAAAATAAATGTTACAGGTTACAAAAAGGCTAAATCTTTATTGTAATAAATAACTTAAGAAGTGGTGAGAAATCATCACTTCTTTTTTGTCGTGTGTCGGGCATGACACTAACCTAACTGGTTCAAATCCAGTCGCAGGTATTTAC
>CAVACC010000129.1:0-4978 GCA_963587495.1 Clostridia bacterium
TATAATATAGGCAAACGCCCAACTTCTTGATTTTCAATCAAAGTCCAATTTAGATCGAGTTAGATTTGTAAACACTAATCCTTATTTCCCTGAGGTAGAATTTACACGGGAAGCTCCTGCGAAGAAAGAAGACAAAGAAAAAGGTCGCTCCCAAAGGGAACGACCTTTATTCTTTTCATCGAAGAAGATGAGTTGAAGCGAGAATTAAGCCTCTGCAGGAGCCTCCTCAGCAGGAGCAGCCTCCTCAGTAGCTGCAGCCTCAGCCTCTGCCTTAGCAGCAGCCTCAGCAGCCTTCTTGTCAGCTACCTTCTTAGCGATTGCTTCATTTACTTTCTTCTCAGCCTCGAGCTCCTTAGCAGCAGCATCCTTCTTTGCCTTAGCCTCGTTCTCGCGAACAGCAGAAGCCTTAGCATCTTTGCCATTCTTCCAAGCATCGAAACGCTTCTGAGCCTCAGCCTCATCGAAAGCGCCCTTCTTTACACCACCACGGAGGTGCTTCATCAGGTAAACGCCCTCGCCCTTGAGGATGTTACGTACTGTGTCTGTAGGCTGCGCACCTGTCTCTACCCAGTAGAGGGCACGATCGAAATTCAAATCTACAGTAGCAGGATTGGTGTTAGGGTTGAAAGTACCAATCTTCTCAGTAAATTTACCATCACGTGGTGCTCTAACGTCAGCGATTACGATGCTATAGAAAGCATAGCTCTTACGACCGCCGCGCTGCAATCTGATTTTTGTTGCCATTTTTTTAAAATTTTATTTATTTGAGGTTTGAATTTTATGCTGTTATCACGTAACAGCCGTGCAAAGGTACGGCTTTTTTCCATACCTCACAAGTTTTTTCTTTTATTTTTCTTCTTTTTTAACGTATTCTGTCGGCTGCTCTGACCAGTTTCTCATCATCTGCCACTCCTTTACGTGCCAATACAACCATAATGATGGCAATAAGTGGCAGACAGGCAGCAAACTTCACCTCTACATTTCCTTCCACCTCGGGCACTGTCACCATGCCGAAAAACAGCAAGGCGTAATCTATGTACCACAATACAGAGAACAACAGATTAGTGGCACAAAGTGACAACTGCAGCTTGCGGTTTTTATACAGGAATATTGTCGCCAACGACAAGGCTGTAGAGACAGCAAGCAAAATAAAAAGAGGCAGACAGGTGCCCGACACGGTTATCGTTCCGTTGTCATCTACGAAACCAAGGTTGTAGAGAGAAACAACTCCTCCCATTCCCTTTGGCAGAATGACACCTATCGGCATAAAGAAGCACAGCAAACTGGCGATGACAGCAACGAGCAGAAACAATGTTTGTTTGCGTTGTATCATATTCTTTACTGTTTTTAGAAATCCAAAGAGTCCTTTTTGCTTGCCATATTGTCCTTAGAAGGATCGCGCCAGTAGATGTTGCCTTCTACAAACTCCTGTGTAGCAAGCAATGTTGGCTTTGGCAGTTTCTCATAATAACGAGAAATCTCAATCTGCTCACGGTTTTCGAAAACCTCCTCCAAAGAATCGTTATAAGAAGCAAACTCCTGAAGTTTCTTGCTCAGGTCTTGCTTGATCTCAACAGATATCTGGTTGCTACGCTTTGCGATAATGGCCACACTCTCGTAGATATTGCCAGTATTGTCACAAAGGTCCATAATGTTGCGGGTCACGGTATTTACCGGTGCTTTTGATTTCTTGTAATCCATAATCTTGCTTTTATTCTATTTTATTTTCTTTATTTCATTATTTATTCTCTAATTTGCTGTAGCTGTCCTCGGGATGTGCTTTCTCAAATTCCTTGCACTTGGCAATAAACTTTTCGGCAGTAGCACGCTCCTTTGAGTCAGGATACTCGTTGATGAATCCGTAGCACTCGTCCTCTGCATCCTGATATCGCTCCAACTGCTTGCTCTCCACACTCATCTTGGCGAGTTCGTACTTGCCCTTCATAATCAGAATGGCAAATTCTTCACGCTTGTTGCTGTAGGGGTAGTCTTTCAAGGCGTTCTGTGCAGTCACGATACAAGCCTCATAGTTGTTTCCGCCACTGGTACAGTTGCCAAAGTATGTACCCAGATCATAATAGAGTTTAGCATTCTTGTATTCCTTCTCTACCAAGAGATCCTGCAGGGCAAACAGGCGATTGGTTGCCTGTTTCTTCAGTTTCGCGTCGGGATAAAGATCCAGATATTCCTGAAAAGCAGCTATAGCCGACACGGTGAGCGACTGGTCAAGGCGAGGCTCTGGCGCATTCTTGTAAAGACTCTCTCCTACATAATATTTGGCATTCTCTGCATAAATGCCTTTTGGATAAGTCTGATAATACTTCTTGAAATACTCCGAAGCAGTTTCATAGTCACGCAAGCCATACTCAGCCATTGCCAACATATAGAGACACTCTTCTGCCTCTGTGCTGCCCTTCTTCAGGGTTACCAGTTCCTGAAGCAATGTTACTGCACGGGAAAACTTTCCTGTGGCATAACATTCCTTGGCATACTCATATTTAAAGTTGTAATTGTCAGATTTATAAACCTGATTAAACTGGTTGGCGCAGCTCGTCATGAGCAACGCAACACATGCTGTGATTAAAACAGTTTTCTTCATAGGTCACGTTTTGAGATGCAAAGTTACGGATATTTTGCTTATCCGCAAAGGAAAAAATACATTTTTTCGCAATTTATTAGTCTTTATAACGATTAATGCTCTTTTTTTTGTACTTTTGCAATTTAAAAGACAGTGCATTCACAACTTATTCGTAAGAAAAATGCATGTTATCTAAAAAACAGAAACAGAACATGAACTTTAAGCTGACATCCAAGTACCAGCCTACGGGCGACCAGCCTCAGGCCATCAGACAGCTCACCGAAGGCATAGAGCAAGGTGAGCCGGCACAGGTTCTGCTCGGAGTAACAGGCTCGGGCAAGACTTTCACTGTGGCAAACGTCATTGCCAACGTAGGAAAGCCAACCCTCGTGCTGAGCCACAACAAAACTCTTGCAGCACAGTTGTACCAGGAAATGAAAAGTTTCTTTCCCGAAAATGCTGTCGAGTACTATGTGTCTTACTACGATTACTATCAGCCAGAGGCTTACCTGCCGACAACGGATACTTATATCGAGAAAGACCTTGCCATCAACGACGAAATAGACAAGTTGCGCCTGGGAGCTGTATCGGCTCTGCTTTCCGGACGGAAAGATGTCATCGTGGTATCTTCTGTCTCGTGTATTTATGGTATGGGAGGTCCTACCGCCATGCAGGAGAACATCATCAAGATAAAGAAAGGGCAGCAACTCGACAGGAACGAGTTTCTGCGACAGTTAGTGGATGCTCTGTATGTAAGAAACGATATCGAACTGCAACGTGGCAACTTCCGTGTCAAGGGCGAGACTGTAGATATATTTATGGCTTATAGCGACAATGTGCTGAGAGTTACCTGGTGGGACGACGAGATAGACTCTATCGAGGAGGTGGACTCTCTCACCTATCACAGATTGGTTTCATTTGATGCCTACGAGATTTATCCTGCCAACCTCTTTGTCACCACCAAGGAACAAACCGAGAAAGCCATACGCATGATACAGGATGATCTGGTTGTGCGCGAGCAATTCTTCAAGGATTTGGGCGACAACATCAAGGCACAGCGCATCAAGGAACGAGTGGAATACGACATGGAGATGATCAAGGAATTGGGACATTGCTCGGGTATCGAGAACTATTCGCGGTACTTCGACGGGCGACATGAGGGCGAACGTCCCTACTGCCTGCTCGACTTCTTCCCCAAAGACTTCCTGTTGGTAGTAGACGAGAGTCATGTCAGCATTCCGCAAATAGGAGCTATGTATGGTGGCGACCGTGCCCGCAAGCAAAACCTTGTGGAATATGGTTTCCGTCTGCCAGCAGCCTTCGACAACCGTCCGCTTACCTTCGATGAGTTTCACAGCATGATACATCAGGCCATCTATGTAAGCGCCACTCCCGCCGACTACGAGTTGAGAGAGTCGGAAGGTGTTGTGGTAGAACAACTTATTCGTCCTACAGGTTTGCTTGACCCAGAGATAGAAGTACGCCCCAGCGAGAATCAGATAGACGACCTGCTCGATGAGATACTTACCCGTACCCATCGCAATGAGCGAGTACTTATCACTACCCTGACCAAACGAATGGCTGAGGAATTGACAGAGTTCTTGCTGAACCACAGTGTGAAGGCAGCCTATATACACAGTGATGTAGCCACACTCGACCGAGTAAAAATCATGAACGACCTTCGTGCTGGCGTTTATGACGTTTTGGTGGGAGTCAACCTGCTGCGAGAAGGACTCGACTTGCCGGAAGTATCACTTGTTGCCATTCTCGACGCAGACAAGGAGGGCTTCCTAAGAAGCCACCGCTCTCTTACCCAGACAGCAGGACGTGCCGCCCGAAATGTGAACGGAAAGGTAATCATGTATGCAGATAATATCACAGAGAGTATGCAACGGACCATTGATGAGACCGCCCGCCGCCGTACTATCCAGTTGCAGTATAATGCCGACCACAACATCACTCCTCGCCAAATAGTGAAGGCTATCACATCGGCCCTGCCAACTTCCAAAGACTCAGAGCCTACTACCAGTATTCAAAAGACTGCAGCCCAGCGCGTATATATCGAGCCAGAGGGAGCCTCCTTCGCAGCCGATCCTATCGTGCGCAGCATGAGCAAAGAGGAACTACAGAAGAGTATTGCCAACACGACAGATCTTATGAAACAAGCTGCCAAAGACCTCGACTTCATGCAGGCAGCACAATATCGCGACGAGATTATACGTCTGCAGAAAGAGTTGGAGGAAAAAGAAGCGTAAACCACATACATGTCCGGACCTCTTTCTTGACCCCAACAAGAGACACTCTGGCAAAGACCTTAATTTGGACAAAAAACTATATAAAAAAGAGAGGGTGTGTCATAAAGTCAGTCCTTTACAGTTTTTAGGCACGGATTACACGGAT
>CAVACC010000130.1:0-4977 GCA_963587495.1 Clostridia bacterium
CCACCCTTGGTACGGTAAGTAACCAAAGGTGGGCATTATACATCTCCTCTTCATTTATTTCATAATATTATTTAATTTTTTTTTGCAGTTAAAGTATAAAAGAATATCTTTGTATTTAAAAAAACTGGCACATGTGCCTAAAATTTTAAATAACGAAGAGGAGTGTTCGTTTCTCTTGACACAAATAAATATTGCCCACCCTTGGTATGGTAAGTAACCAAAGGTGGGCAATATACATCTCCTCTTCATTTAATTTCATTATATTATGGGTTAGGATAATCTTGATTGATTCCTCTGGGGAGGAAATAACCCTTGATGCAATTTGGATTGCAGACACAAATCTGAATATGATTCTTTTCTCTGAATCCTGCATTAGGATATAGTTCCTGTCCTTCCCAAAAGACTCCTTTCACAGAATCGTAAGGATGGGCGTTGGCATCTTGGTTGTATGTTAGTGCAGTTTGAACAACAGCACAATCATCCATATTTCTATCGCAAATGTGGTGCAACTTCTCCGTTAGGCAACAAAATTCCAGCCCTAATTAAAAAAGCTCTTGCCGCTTCTTTGCTTGCTACAGAAGCCTTTCTTGCAGCCTCTAATCTTTCTTGTCTTTTGCTGTCAAATAAATCCATACTTAACCTCCTTGTTTTTATGATTCTTCTTTTTTTATGCAAAGATTATGCCAGTGAGCGCAATGAAAACTTGCTTTCAAATTGCCGAGCGCAGCTAATCTTATGCAAAGATTATGCCAGTGAGCGCAATGAAAGCTTGCTTTCAAATGCCTAAGCCATAAAGATCATTTTCCATTAACTTTGAAAAAGCATACAATAACTTTTCTCTGTTTGGATTGTTCTTACTGATGTACAAAGAAATAAACAACTGATATTCTGATAGAGGAGCTGAAGCATCATATTTCAATATCGAATCATCAGAAAAGTGTTCAAACCATCTGTCGAAAAGCTTTCTTCGTTTAAATTCCTTACCATCAGTACTATCACAAACCATAATCATCGCATTGGTGTTAACTGCAAAGAAACGTTTTAGTATTTCTGCAATTGTAATTGCGATTCTTCTATCCATAGGATGTGATCGCTTATCTTCGGGTTCTATACTAAAAGAATAAGTATCTACAAATTCTGGGTATAATGGTTCTACAGAATAAAATGAAGCATGATATTTTATTTCGTCTTTAGTGATGAAGGTATAGTCTAATGACTCTTCCTCATCAATTTCATAGGGGTTTAGAGAATCTGATTTCATATTTTTTCTCTACATCTTTCAGGTCTCTTCCACTTTGTACACAATCACGAATCTCCTTCTTTATATTAATAAGTTTCAGAAAGAAGTTTTCATTTTTCTTTTTGTCCATACTTAACCTCCTTGTTTTTATGATTTTTCTTTTTTATGCAAAGATTATGCCAGTGAGCGCAATGAAAGCTTGCTTTCAAATTGCCGAGCGCAGCTAATCTTATGCAAAGATATGCTTTTCTTCCGAAAGATGCAAGAATTTTCGGGAAAATGTTTGAGAGTGAGGAAGATCAAAAGAAATTCCCACCCTTGGTACGGTAAGTAACCAAAGGTGGGCATTATACATCTCCTCTTCATTAATTTCATTATATTATGGGTTAGGATAATCTTGATTGATTCCTCTGGGGAGGAAATAACCCTTGATGCAATTTGGATTGCAGACACAAATCTGAATATGATTCTTTTCTCTGAATCCTGCATTAGGATATAGTTCCTGTCCTTCCCAAAAGACTCCTTTCACAGAATCGTAAGGATGGGCGTTGGCATCTTGGTTTAACACCAAGGCAGTCTGGACAACAGCACAATCTAATTTTCGAATCAGCAAATCTTCCGACTTTTCTATTTTAGAATTTTTTGGTAGTTCCAACCCCGATTCTTCGTTTGCTTTTACCAAAGTGTTATAAGCAGTTTTCAACTCCTGCAAATAAGACGTATCTGTCAAGTCGAAGCAATATCCCAAATCTATAATTGCGCCGATTACAGCAGGTTCCTTAACTTGCGAGTTCTTCCTCTTAGCTAAATCTTTTGCCCATTGCCAAGCTCGTGCCTCATTATTTTCCCAAAAGTAGATTCCATTACCTAACCAATCATAGTCATTAGTGCTGGAAAGAAGATCGGTCTTTCCAGCAACTACGGCATCAACAATAGTTTTGTCGCAACCATGAAATCCAATCACAAGATTGGAGCGTCTGGAATATAGAGATTCATCCATATTTCTATCGCAAATGTGGTGCAAGTTCACCATTAGGTGTCATGATTCCTGCCCTAATCAAAAAAGCTCTTGCCGCTTCTTTGCTCGCTGTGGCAGCTTTTGCTGCGGCAGCAAGCCTTTCTTGTCTTTTGCTGTCAAATAAATCCATACTTAACCTCCTTGTTTTTATGATTCTTCTTTTCTTATGCAAAGTTACACTTTTCTTCCGAAAGATGCAAGAATTTTCGGGAAAATGTTTGAGAGTGAGGAAGATAAAAAGAAATGCCCACCCTTAGTACGGTAAGTAACCAAAGGTGGGCAATGTATTTGATGAATGATAAAAGAATCTTACTTCACAACCTTTCTTGTTGTGTCGCCTTGCTTCACGATCAATACGCCGTGGGCAGGAACATCAGAGAGGCTGAAGTCCTGAGTCTTCGACTTGTATAGCTCCTGACCTTGCATATTATATATATAGGTGTAAGGAGCAGAGATGTTCTGCTTAACAGAAACGGCAGAGATAGCAGTAGTGCCATCCTGTGATAATGTCATCGTGCCATCTGCAGCAACGGTAAGTGTGTACATGATGGTGCCACCTACGCTGCGCAAGCATTGATAGGCATTTTCTTTTGTCGACTTTGAGCCAACAAACAGCTTATAGGTGCCTGCAGCAATATTCTTTAACTCAGGCTCCTGACTCAGATTGAAGTCACCTTCAGGATGATCGCTGTCACCGAATTCGAAACCACTCAACATATCTACATAAGGAGTTTCTGTATCCGTCTCGAAAATAGGATCATTATAGAGTTTGTTACTGTTGTCACCCATGCCCTGTAACACGATGTCTAATCTACCCTCGAATACACGATGGCTGTAATTAACGAGGTTCGTCAGTTTGACGTGCAGCTCGTTGTCGCTGATATAGAAACTACATCCGTCTGTTACCCATTGCGAAATGTTTTCCTCGTCAGCACTCGGAGTCTCTTGTGTCTTGAAGCCGCAAACCATACTCTGACCTATGTTGAAGCCCTCTCCAGTAAACCCAGTGATATTAGGTTTCAGAACATCAATATTAAACCATCCGTCTCCAGATTTTCCCCATCCCCAGTTGACATGTACTTTACCATCGCTCTGAATGCCGTCGAGCAAGAAGGCATGACCACCTTCTATCTCATCGCTACCGCAATAGAGAACAGGCTGTTTGGCTTCCATTTCTTTACGTACCATTTCCATCCATTCCGCATCGGTATAGAAGTCACGCTGCAGACAGCTGATAGCCAAAGAGTCATATCTGAAATTTTCGGCAAATCCCTTGGCCGCATACCATTCTATAGTACCACTGGTGTTAGCCTGATAATTCATTTGACTGGCAGCACCAGCATCAGCCATCAAGGTGGCAACAACATCATTCTCGTCTTCGATCATTATTCCATAGCTCGACTGCATAGCTGTCCATTGATAGGTATGTCCCAGTTCTCGCTTATACCACTTTGTAGTGCCCTCTTTGTCGTTTTTATCTTTATACGTAGTTACGGAATATATGCCTGTACCCTTACTTGTAGCAGGATATTGATAGTACTTCATAATCTGTGACATGGCTGTAGCTATACAACCTGTTGGGGCGGCGCTGCCATTAATCTGAGGACAAAGATTGTTGAAGGGTGTCCACTGATTCCAGTAGGTCTTGATGAAATAGGTGGGGCTTCCACTTACTGTCATTTGATTAGCTCGGTAAGTAATACCTTTGGCTTTCATCCTTTCAAGTGATTTATTGGCAGTATTCAGCCACCACTTCATGCCGCAAGGCATATTGTCCACATCAAAATCTTCATCAGAAATTCCAAGTACAGGCTCCATGTCGTCATCTTTGCTGACAAAAACAACACCTTTACCCTTGATTCCATAGACATTGACCATGTCTAATGACTGATATTTCTCAACGGCAATTTTGGCTGCTGCCTTCTTGGCTCCATCTGTCTGAATATTTGAGGAGTAGAGAGCCTGCAGCGCTATTGTCTGCATTTCCTGTTCGCTTCGGTCGTCAGCGAAACTTGGCAGAGCGAGCAGAGAAGCTATAAAAAGTGTAAGAGTCTTTCTCATATTATATAAATTTATTTAGGGATAAAACTGACTCTAAACAAGAATGGCGAAGCACTTGTGGCTTCGCCATTCTCTATAGAATATAATAAACATTTTGTTTACTCGTTGGGCTCGAAAGTATCAGGTTCACTTGCTTGTAAAGGACCTTTGTTTACATACCACTGCATGAAAATAACTGTATAATAGTCTTCATACATAAAACTTGGATTTTCACCAGTTTTATGTGTCAACATATCAGCACAGAAAATAGTACCCAAATCAGGGTGGCTAAAAGGAGTAGCCTGTTCTGGAAGTGATAAAACATTAACGACAGTTCCATCCTGTAGTCGTCCTTGCTCTCCTGTAAGATTAAAGGTCATGTGCTTACCTGTTCCCCAGAAGTTCTTGAAGCGGAAGAGTTTCGGATTGGCATCATTTACCTGCAAGGTGGCAGCCTTGGAAGCGCCAAACAACTGTGCACCTACACCAGCAAAGTTATAAGTACCTTCAGCTACTGTCGTCCATGTTTGAGCAGTGAAGTTAACAGAAGCTAAATACTTGTTGCTACCAACAGCAACAACTACGATGGTGTTGTCACCACTAAGATTCTTGATGGTCTTGTCTATATTGGCAGCACCTTCTGCACCTTCAATCTTCTCACCATTCTCAACCACATAGT
>CAVACC010000131.1:0-4741 GCA_963587495.1 Clostridia bacterium
TCAAAATTATATTCAGAGTGCAAAAGTATTGAAAAAAATCGAGATAAAAGAAGGAAAATCCAAAATAATAAGGTATTTTTGCATCGTGAAACGTTTTAAATATATTTTTAGGTGCATTTTTGCCGTTTTGTTAATCATTTTAACGACTAAGGCTTCTGCACAACAGACGGAAGCGCCCCAATGGGTCGACTCCGTGGATATTTCACTCCTGACCTGCGGACCGGGACAGGAGGTTTGGTCGTATTATGGACACACCGCTCTTCGCATAGAAGACCGTGCCCATGGCAGCGACGTGGCTGTCAACTGGGGCATGTTCTCCTTCAACCAGGACTTTTTTGTGCTGCGATTCGTCTTCGGACTCACCGACTATCAGATAGGCATCATCCCCATGGATCGTTTCATGGCGGAGTATTCCTACGAAGGCAGATGGGTAAGACAACAGCGCCTGGCCCTGACACGAAGCGAGAAATGGAACATCCTTACTGCCGTGGAGAAGAACAACCAGGAGGAGAACCGCACCTACCGCTACAACTTCTTCTACGACAACTGCACCACACGTGCACGCAACATAATCATCGACCACTTGGCGACCAACTGCACCGACTTCGAGATCAAAACGACACTCTCCACCTATCGTGAGGAGATTCACCGCCTGAACGCCCATCACCGTTGGGCACGCTTCGGCAACGACCTGCTATTGGGCTACCGGGCCGACCGTGCTATCAACAAACAGGAATGGGAGTTTCTGCCCGACAACCTCTCCATGGACTTCGCTGTGGAAGCCCGTAAGGACACAGCCCAGCAGCCTATTCCGTCGAAAACAGTTTATCCACAAGAACCAAGATACATCAAACTGGTAGACAGCACCTTCTATCTCATTTCACCCAAGACTGTAGTGATGGCTGCAGATGCAGACAAGGAGAACTCTCAGACAGGAACCACCATAGCCGACGTCATCACTCCTTTCGTGGCAGCGACAGGCATCTTGGCGATTGTCTTCCTGCTCAGCCTCGTGGAATGGCGCAGAAAGAAGAATTTCTGGTGGATAGACACAGCCCTGCTCGTACTTACCGGACTGCCAGGACTGATTCTCCTTGCCATGATGTTCTCGCAACACCCCACCGTGCAGATCAATTTCCAGACACTCATCCTCAACCCGCTGAACCTCATCTTCGTATGGAGCGTCACCAAGAAGATGCGCCAGCACCGTGTGCACTGGTATTACAACGTATGGGCAGCACTCATCGCCGTGGCACTTTTCCTGCAGATATGGCAGGACTACGCTGAGGGCATGGTCATTTTGGCATTATCTTTGCTCGTAAGAGTAGCAGTGAAGTCAACTCAGCTCGACTTGCGAAGGAAATAGACCTCACAAAGAATATAGACTTCACGAAGGAATTCAACCTCTTGAAGGAAAATCATCAACACGAAGCCAACAAAGCTTCATAACAAAAAAAATAGAATGGTAAACAGATATATCACCGCCCTCTTGGTTGTCCTTGCGGCAACAGGCATGGAAGCGCAGACCTATCAGCAGGCACTGAGGTTTGCGCTCACCGATATATCCTACGATGAGTTCATTCAGCAGCCCGAGGCCAAGGCGCTCGAAGAAGACATCCTGAGCGTCATCAAGGCCATCAAGGAAGCATCCGAAGACCATCAGAAAGCACAACATCATTTCCCGTCGGCAATACTGAAAGCCGACGCTTCTGCCAATTTGACAGAATCCAATCCTTATATTTGTTTTACTCCCCCCACAGAGCCCAAATATCAGGCTCCATACGGAAGTATTGTTATTCGCGGACCTGATTTTTAACATTTATCACCCAAAACGTTGCTGATTTACAGATATTATTTGTACCTTTGCAACCCTGAAAACAATAAAAATCAACGAATAATAATAAAAACAATATAAAAAATGAACTTTAACAAATTTCTGCAGTCATTGTTCGGCAACAAGTCTTCCCGCGACATGAAGCTCATCCAGCCTATCGTGGAGAAAGTAAAGGCCGAGTATCCTAACATCAAGGCCCTGAGCAATGACCAGCTTCGTGCAAAGACCAAGGAAATACAGCAGTATGTACAGAACGCCGGCAAGGCTCAGAGAGAGAAGATCGCCGAGCTGAAAGCCACTATCGAAGACACACCTATCGACCAGCGTGAAGATATCTTCAACCAGATAGACAAGTTGGAGAAAGAGGCACTCGACAACTACGAGGTTGCCCTCAACGAGGTGCTGCCTACAGCTTTCAGCATCGTGAAAGATACAGCCCGCCGATTCGCCGAGAACGAGGAGACTGTAGTCACAGCCACTGAGTTCGACCGCGAGCTGGCTGCCAATCCTGCCAACGACTTCATCACCATCGATGGCGACAATGCCATCTACCACAACCACTGGACAGCAGGCGGAAACGACCTGAAGTGGGAAATGGTTCACTACGACGTACAGCTCTTCGGTGGTACGGTGCTGCACCAGGGTAAGATTGCCGAGATGGCTACGGGTGAGGGTAAGACCCTCGTCGCCACGCTGCCTGTGTTCCTCAATGCTCTCACCGGCAACGGTGTGCACGTGGTTACCGTGAACGACTATCTGGCCAAGCGTGACTCCGAGTGGATGGGCCCTCTCTATATGTTCAACGGACTCTCTGTCGACTGTATCGACAAGCACCGTCCTAACTCCGACGCCCGTCGCAAGGCTTACATGGCCGACATCACCTTCGGTACCAACAACGAGTTTGGTTTCGACTACCTGCGCGACAACATGGCGACAAGTCCTGCCGACCTCGTACAGCGTCAGCACAACTATGCCATCGTCGATGAGGTCGACTCCGTGTTAATCGACGATGCCCGTACACCTCTTATTATATCTGGTCCTATTCCTAAGGGCGACGACCAGATGTTCGAGCAGTATCAGCCATTGGTAGAGCGCCTGTACGAGGTACAGCGCAAGCAGGCTACCGAGCTGCTCGCCGAGGCAAAGCAGAAGATTGGCGAAGGCACCAAGAACAAGGACGCCAAGATGCTCGAGGACGGATTCCTCGCACTCTACCGTTCTTACAAGGCACTGCCTAAGAACAAGCCTCTCATCAAGTACCTCTCTGAAGAAGGTATCAAGGCAGGCATGCTCAAGACCGAGGAATACTACATGGCCAACAACAACCGCGAGATGCCGAAGGCCGTGGCTCCATTATACTTCGTCGTAGACGAGAAACTCAACTCTGCCGACCTCACCGACAAGGGAACCGAATGGCTCGCCAAGCAGGTGAACGACCGTGAGCTCTTCGTGCTGCCCGACATTGCCACAGAGATGAGCCAGCTCGAGGCACGCACCGACATCAGCGATCAGGAGCGCCTCGACATCAAGGACGAGATGATGGCTCACTACGGCGTACAGAGCGAGCGTGTGCACACCTTGCAGCAGCTCCTGAAGGCCTACACCATGTTCAACAAGGACGACGAGTACGTCGTGATGGACGGCGAGGTGAAGATTGTCGACGAGCAGACAGGCCGTATCATGGAAGGCCGACGCTGGAGCGACGGCTTGCACCAGGCTATCGAGGCCAAGGAGCATGTCAAGGTAGAGGCTGCCACACAGACCTTTGCCACCATCACCCTGCAGAACTACTTCCGTATGTACCACAAGCTTTCGGGTATGACAGGTACTGCCAGCACCGAGGCCGGTGAGTTCTGGGACATCTATAAGCTCGACGTGGTAGAGATTCCTACCAACCGCCCTATCGCACGCCACGACCTCGACGACCGTGTCTACAAGACCGCACGCGAGAAGTATCGTGCCGTTATCGACGAGATTGAGGAGATGCGCAATGCCGGTCGCCCAGTCTTGGTAGGTACTACATCTGTTGAGATTTCAGAATTGCTGAGCAAGATGCTCAAGATGCGCAATATTCCTCACAATGTGCTCAATGCCAAGCTCCACCAGCAGGAGGCTCAGATCGTAGCCGAGGCAGGACGCTCTACCAACGGCAAGGGTGCTGTCACCATCGCCACCAACATGGCAGGTCGTGGTACCGATATCAAGCTCACCCCCGAGGTGAAGGCTGCAGGCGGTCTTGCCATCATTGGTACCGAGCGCCATGAGAGCCGCCGTGTAGACCGCCAGTTGCGTGGTCGTGCCGGTCGTCAGGGCGACCCGGGTTCTTCTGTCTTCTATGTATCTTTGGAAGACAAACTGATGCGTCTCTTCGCCTCTGAGCGTATTGCCAAGGTGATGGACCGCTTGGGCTTCGAGGACGGCGAGCGTATCGAGAGTCCTATGATCAGCAAGAGCATCGAGCGTGCACAGCGCAAGGTGGAGGAGAACAACTTCGGTATCCGTAAGCACCTCTTGGAGTACGACGACGTGATGAACAAGCAACGTACCGTGATCTACGAGAAGCGCCGCCACGCCTTGATGGGCGAGCGTATCGGCATGGACATCACCAATGTCATCTGGGACCGCGTGCTCTATATCATCAACAACAACGACTACGAGGGCGCCAAGGAGGACTTCCTCAAGATCCTGGCCATGGAGATTCCATTCACTGCCGAGGAGTTTGAGGGAATACAGCGTGAGGAACTTTGCGAGCGTGCCTTCCAGGAGGCCATGGCAAGTTTCAAGCGCAAGACCGAGCGCATCCAGGCCACAGCATGGCCTATCATCCAGCAGGTGTACGAGAATCAGGGCACTATGTACGAGCGCATCATGGTGCCTATCACCGACGGCAAGCGCATGTACAACATT
>CAVACC010000132.1:0-4108 GCA_963587495.1 Clostridia bacterium
TCGTCTATTGTGACCGCCCTTGGTCGTAATAGATGCCTCCTGCGAGGCTCTTATATTAGTCATTAGTCATTTTCGACTTTGGGAGAGTTAGGCAACCCTATGCCAAACGGAATCCACAGACAAGCTGCTACTTATTGACAAACTTGCAGCCTCGGCAGATGACAATGCCTCGCGTAGAGGGAGAAACAAACTGCCCACGGAGATTGTAACACGAACGGGAAGACAAGGAAGAGGCAGGAACTGCGAGGGAAGAAACGGATGTCGTCGTGAGACGACTGTCGTATTCTATCTGCTGTGTATCAAGGATATAATCGCTCACGATGACGGGCTTATGCAGAAGTGTGCCGTCGGCGGCAGATGACAAAGAGGCGGGAATCGTGACTTCGAGACTCTCGCCAGGCAACAGTCCACGAAGTGACTCTCCAGAACGTACCGTGCCTATGGCAAAGTAGGCGTCACGATAGAGTGGAGCCACGCCCTTATTGGTGACAGTGAGGCATGTCTGAACGCCATCAGTCTGACATCTCGTCACCTCGAAATGATAGCCCGAAGCCATGCTGCACTCCTTGAAGCGCGAGGGGGTGTTGTAGTCGTTCTTGCCACCCGGATTGTTGTTGGCTATCATAAAGGTGATGTGATATTTGGCAGCCTGTTCCTCCCAAGTGTGCCCGTACATACCAGCAGGATTGGTGAACCCAGGCTGGTCGTTCTTGGTGTAATAGCTCACCTCGCCACCGCAGACTCCTGTCTGCCAGTGCTCTTCGAAGCCCATGTTCAGCCAGCACTGCTCGTTGTAGCCGTCGCCGGAGCTCAGCTCGTGGTTCTGGTGCATGAACGAGTCGTCGAACAGCCCGAAGCGCAATGCCCTCAGCTCGACATCGCTGCGGAAGGAGGCATACTTGGTGCTGGCAGCATCGATGCTGATGGCCCAAGGAATGGGCATCACACTGGCAAGGTGGAGGAAGAACTCCTTCTGGTATTTCTTGGTCGGGAAATTCTTGCCCAACTGGATATTGGTATTGCTGCCGTTGTAAAGGTGATACTCCGACCAATGGCCGAAACCTACCTCGATGAAGGCGATGCGGGGATCGGAGGCATAACGGGCTGCGAAATCGGCATAAAACTGCTTGGTGAAACGCTTCAGCTCGGCATTGCTCCAGTCGGCGTAATAGCAGTCACCGTCGCCAGTATGGCTGAAGGTTTCGTGGTAGTCGCTACTTGCCTTGATGTAGGCTGGTACAGCTGTGGTTCCTTCGTTGCCGTCGACCATTGTCTCGCCAGGATACTCGTAGAAGAAACGAAGCACAGCCTGGTGGCTGCGCCCCTTGATGTCATCGAGCAGGGTCTCGAGATAGCTCCAGTCATACTGTATGGTTCCGTCATCATCGCATCCCGTCACCACCCGGCACGGAGGCAGATAGGCAAACTCCATGGCATGGCTCTGCCCATAAGTAGTATAGAGGCGATGGGCAAGGTCTTCCCAGAGCACGAGTCCCGTCATGGGCTGCACATGGGTTATCTGCGACTGCAGGGGCACATCGTGCCACCCTGCCGACATCATTCTGAGACTTGCCAGCAGGACAAGGAGAGTCAAAAAAAATCTGTTCATTGCTCGGGAATTATCGAAGTGTTTTTATAAGTTTTTTATTAAGGAGTTACTTATGAGTCATGATGTTGAGCACCATGTCGTCGGTGGCACGCATGGCATCGGCACCGATGGACGTGAGGTTGTGGATGCAGCGGTCTACATCGTCGTCGACGATGCCCTCGGCAGAAGTGACACAACGTCCCTCCATGGCGAGCAGCGAGGAGAGCAGAGCGGTGCTGACTCCCGACGAGATCTTGAGCGAACAGCTGGGCTTGGCTCCGTCGCAGATCATGCCCGTAAGGTTAGCCACCATATTCTTCACCGAGTTGCAGATGCGCTGATAGTCGCCGCCCATGAGATAGGTGATGCCGCAACTGCTGCCAATGGACGCCACCACGCAGCCGCACAGCGCCGACAGCTTGCCGAGGCTCTGCTTGATGTAGATGGCAGTGAGATGGCTGAGCATGAGGGCTCGGATGAGCTCTTCCTCGGTGTTCTCGTTTTCGATGGCATAGACGGCAACAGGATTGGTGGCACAGATGCCCTGGTTGCCGCTGCCGCTGTTGCTCATCACGGGAATCATGGCTCCTCCCATACGGGCGTCGCATGCCGAGGCGGTGCGCGAGATGATGTGCGAGAAGATGCTGTTGCCGAAGATGCCGTGACTCATGGGGCGGTCCATGGTCTTGCCTAAGCAATGGCCGTAGTTGCCCTTGATGGAGAGCTCGGCTGCCCGCATGTTGTACTCCTTGGTCTTCAGAATGAAGCTGATCTCGTCTATGGGAGCTGTCATGGCGAAGTCGTAGACCATGCGCATGGAAAGCTGTATGTCGGTGTCGTCCTCATCGGCGCCTCCGGGCTGTCGCTCGTCGAGCACCACCTCGTCGTTGCGCTCGGCAAAGACAAAGTGCGTGTGGCTGCCCGCGATGATGGCGGCAGCCTGGTCTTTACCCGAATGACAGACAACCTCGATGTAGAGTTTCTCGACGATGCCCTGCTTCAGCTTGATGTCGATGTCGGCATCCTCAATGTAGCGCTTGCCCTGCTGCAGAGCTTCGGGAGTGAGGTCTTTGAGCACTTCAAGCTCATATTCGGGCTTGCCGATAAGGGCACCCAAGGCTACGGCGATGGGCAGACCGATCATTCCGGTGCCGGGAATGCCCACGCCCATGGCATTCTTGAGCATATTGGGGCTGAGCAGCACCTCGATGCTGTCGGGACGCTTGCCCAACAGAGTGGCTGCCTTGGCCGTACACAACGCCACAGCCATCGGTTCGGTGCAGCCGATGGCGGGAACTACTTCCTTATTGACAAGAGCGATGATGCGCTCGCGGGTCTTCTTTTCTTGCATGATATTCTCTATTTTTGGGCAAAGGTACGAAAATTATTCAAAAAAGAATAAAAGTGATGAGAAAAAAAATTTACTCAACTTCCGTAAGTACGAAAGTTGAGTAAATTGGGGGGGTGATTAGTCTTCTAACTGGAAGAGAGGATCGTCGGCTGTAAGCATCACTGGCTTCTGGTCGAACTCCTTGAGGAGCTGGGCAGGAACATACTGCTTGTCGACCACGAGGCGGAACATGTACTCATTGAACCAGCGGTTGGTCATGATGAGACAGCCCTTCTGGCCGTTGTCGGCGCCCCAGCTGTTCTCCACCTTCCACTTCAGCGGCTTGCCATTGGCGTCGAGGTCGACGGCGGTGAGCGTCATGGCGTGGGTAGAACCGCTGTCGAAGGTGCTGATGCGCTCGGCCTTGTTCATAGGGAACGTGGTGCCGAAGAGCGAGGCATAATCATAGTTGTCGAGATCGAGATAACCGCGCTTGCGGTCGAACTGCTTGCCCACATCGTAGCTGGAGTACATCTTGCGGCCGTCCTTGAGCGAGGCGATGGCGAGGCTGGCAATCTCGTCCATAGGCAGGTTGAGATACTTCCAGTTGTGGCCGTCGTAGGTGTGGCGGTCGTACTCCACCTCGTAGGTCTTGTGGTAGGGGCGGCGTGGGTCGTTCATCACCATGATAAAGGTGCCGTTGAGTTCCTTGCCCACGGTAGCGTCGTAGAAGCTCTTGGGAGTATAGGTCTTCGCCTCGCCCATCTGCTTGCCGTCCTTGTTGCGGAAGGCGTAACTGAACTCCTTGACAGGCTCGCCCAGGGTGAGACAGAGCATGTGATAGACGGTGGCGAGCATCTCGGTCTTGCGGGCTGCTATCTGCTTGGCATTCTTGCCGGCAGCGGCCATGCGGCGAAGCTCCAGTCCGTACTCACGCAGCTTGCTTGCCACGAGACGGCTCATCTTGTTGGTATTCTCGCTCGAATAGGTCTCGGGCATCGCGCTCATAGGCACCAGTCCGTACTTGGCTGCCAGGTCGGCTACGCCGCAGAAGGTTCCGCCGTCGTTGAGCGGACTCTTAAAGAAGAACTGCACCTGAGGGTCCTCGATGGACTTGCGTGCATGGTCGATGACGCCCTGCAGCATGAGGTTGGCCTTCTCCAACTGGTCGTAGAAGAAGAGATAGTCCT
>CAVACC010000133.1:0-3926 GCA_963587495.1 Clostridia bacterium
CAGAATGAAATCACTGCAAAAATAGTCGTATGATGCGACTATTTTTGCAGTAGTTCTTATATCATCGTAAATGCCACATAAACATTGCTTATTCCTCATGTCGTGCCTTGTTAGTAAAAACAATCTGCAGAAGGGAATGGACTTCTCTGATTAATAATAAAATTAAGGTGGTAACTTACCACTTTATATGGTGGTAAAAAAAGTGGGACTACTTAAAAGTACAAAAAAAGAAAAGTCCTGTAAATCTTTCGACTTACAGGACTATGTTGCGGAGAGAGAGGGATTCGAACCCCCGGTACCTCTCGGTACGACGGTTTTCAAGACCGTTGTAATCGACCACTCTACCATCTCTCCTTGCAAGATGACCAATTTGGTTTTCTTAAGCGGTTGCAAAGGTACGACTATTTTTTCTTTCTGCCAAATATTTGTGAAACTTTTTTTGATTTTTCTTTAAAAAAGTGGTTTAGACCTATGTTTATAGGGTAGTTTATACAAAAACGGGGCTACCGCCGTAGCCCCCAACCTTGATAACCTTAAATCTAATACTATGAAAAACACACTGCAAAGATAAGTATTTCTTTGATACATGATGTCAGATATTCCGAAAATCTTATCTTTTAGGCAGCAGTTTTGTTTATTTTTCATCTAAATATCCCTTTTCCTGAAACTCCTGCATGAGAGGATAGGCCAAAATTTTGGCATCAGGGTGGGGAGCTCCTGTGGTGCCAAGAGCACGAAGATCGAAGAAGTGACGCCAGTCGCTGATGAAAGCTGTATGCACAAGTTCGGTGTTGCAGTCGAGTGGCAGGATGGCTCGTGCCTCCTGTGGTTTGCAACCGGCATTGATCATATTCATATACGCATACTCTGCGGCGAGGTTGGCAAAGAGCCAATACTGCAGTTTGCTCCATTGCTCAGACTTGCCTTCGGCTACTTCCTGACAGAGTGAAGTGAATGTTTCGGGCGATACTTCCGCAGTTGCGTCATCGAAGTCGGTTTGATTGGAAACCCACTCTGGCAGGTTGATGGTTATCTCGCTGCCAAACTTGTTCTTGGTGTAGTTGCAGTAGCGTGTGCTCTGCTCAGCCATGGAGTTGGCACGGTGGCGATTGTATTCGCGGGTGATGGAAATCTGGGTGGTGAAATGCACGGTGATGCGCAGCTCGTGTCTGCCAGCCACGTAGTCGCTGAGATACTTCAGGTCGGAGAGTGACTTGTTCTCGGCAAGAACGCGCATGTTGGTTGTGATGTAATCCTTGCCCTCGACGGTGTGGCAACGTGAGAACTTGTTGGTGAGATAAAGTGGCAGCTCGCCATGATTGCACACGAGATAGACGGTGCCATGTTCGAGCATGGCGAAGTGCTCGCTCTGAATCATTCGTTCAACGAAAGGCCTGGCAGAATCGTCTGTTGTATGGTCCTCACTCTTGTAGCATACTCTTCCGGCACGCTCTATCTGCTTATAGATGCCGGCTTCTCCTGCGATTTGTTCCCAAATCTCATATTGGGGTTTCTGGATTTTCATTTGTTGATGGATTTGATTGTTTTGCATGCAAAGGTACATTAAAAAGCATGGAATACCAAATTTTTTCTTTTTATTTCTTTTCAAAATGGATTTAATTGTGTAATTTTGACGCAAATTTGAAAATATGGAAATAAAACCAATAGCACATTTTCGCTCACCTTTCAAGAGTAAGTTTGGTATTCCCAAGCAAGCTGGACTGGTGGCAGAGTTGGAGGGAGAGATCGTCTTTGAGCCCGAATACCGCAACGCGGACGCACTTCGCGGCATAGAGGGTTTTGACTATCTGTGGCTGATATGGGAGTTTTCTGCCAACAGGCATGCTGCCAAGAGTCCGGTGGTAAGGCCTCCTGTACTGGGCGGCAACGAGAAGGTGGGAGTGTTTGCTACCCGCAGTCCTTTCCGTCCCAACAACATCGGATTGTCTTCTGTGCGTCTGTCGTATGTGGAGTGGGAGAGCAGTCGCGGTCCTGTAATCCATGTAAAGGGAGCCGACCTGATGGACGGTACTCCTATTTATGACATCAAGCCCTATGTGGTGTATGCCGACTGTCATCCCGAGGCCCGCAGTGGCTTTGTGGATGAACGCAAATGGAATAAGTTGCAGGTAGAAATGTCTGATACCGTAAAAACCTTTCTGCTGTCTCAGGGAATGACGGAAGAAAAGATCGGGATTTTGAAAGAGGTGCTGGCGCAAGACCCTCGCCCACATTATCAAAAAGACCCTCATAAGGTATATGGAATGCCTTATGAGGGTATGGATATTCACTTTACGGTATGCAATCAGATACTTACCGTAGTGAAGTAGTCGTTTGCTTTACTTGGCGAAGGTGCTGAAGTTGACATTCTCTACCTGAATCTTGCATGCCTTGTCGATGTTTTGTGCCTGCTTGTTGTAGAAAATGTTGCAGTCTTTGATGGTGATGTCGTGGATCATACCTTCCTGTCCATGTGCCACAATTCCGTTTTTACAACCTCTTACATAAACGTTGCTGATATGGATGTCCTGGAAGTTGGGCACGAACTCTGCTTTCTGGACAGCATCCTTAGGCTGCTTGGCACCTACGTGGTTGTCCCAGTAAGTGGTCTCGAAAGTGATGGCATCGCCTGTGATGTCGGTCATATAGATATGGTCGATGAAAATGTTCTCTGTCTTTCCGCCTCGCTTGACAGCACTCTTGAAACGAAGTCCAGCATCTGTGCCCTGGAAGGTGTTGTTGCGAACCAGGATATTCTTCATGCCGCCAGAGAACTCGCTTCCAATGACGAAACCGCCATGAGCGTGATATACGGTGTTGTCCTGAATGTTGATATTCTCGCAAGGACCTGCCTTGACACCGCTTTCGCCAGCTCCTCCCTTCATGCAGATACCGTCGTCGCCAGCATCAATGACGTTGTTGACGATGAGTACATCCTTACAGCTTGAGATGTCGATGGCGTCGCCGTTCTGAGCATTCCAAGGACATTTCACAGTGATGCCGTCGATGATGACATTCTGGCAACGGGTAGGAATGATGTGGAAACGAGGAGAGTTGAGCAGAGTGACACCCTGTACGAGAACGTTCTGACAGTCGGTGAAGCGGATCATGTGGTTGCGGTATTTCTCCTGCTCCTCCATAGTGGAAGCCACATTGGGCTGGTGCTTCAGATTGAAAGGATACCAGAGGTCGCCCTTGGCAGAAACACTGCCTCCCATTTCCTGGAACTGTTTCCACTCCACGTCGCTGACCTTGCTGCGTTTTACTGCTCGCCACCATTCTCCGTTTCCGTCGATGGTGCCTTCACCTGTGATAGATATGTTCTTGCGCTTGCTGGCTGTGATGGCTGTTGAGGCTCTCAGCTCCTTGGCACCTGTAGTCTTGTCGACCTTGATCAGGTCGTTTTTGTCCTCAGAGAACACGATGATAGCGTTCTTCTCGAGGTGCAGGTCGATGTTGTCCTTGAGTGAGATGAGTCCTGTAAGATAGATTCCTGCAGGTACATTCAGATGACCGCCGCCCTGTTTGTTGAGCTGGCTGATGGCTTTGGCGAAAGCCTCTGTGTTGAGAGTCAGTCCGTCGCCCTTTCCACCGCAGTCGAGGATGCTCACCTGGTTGTCCGGTATGGTGGGCAGGGTGGGTTGTGGCATCTGTACAGGCAGGTTTTGGTAATACTTAGCATAGTCGTTGTTGGCTTGTACGGCTGTGACAGCGAGAAGTGCCAGTAAAGAGATGATGATTTTCTTCATGATCTTTAAAATGTTTAGTTGTTTGAATATAGTTTGTTTTGTTTGTTTCCTGATTCTTTATTATAAAAAGAAAGGCGGCTCTAACCGAAGTCAGAAACCGCCAAATGAAAGGAGGAGTGGTACCACCAGGAATCGAACCGGGGACACAAGGATTTTCAGTCCTTTGCTCTACCAACT
>CAVACC010000134.1:0-3825 GCA_963587495.1 Clostridia bacterium
AACCAGGAATGACAGGACCAGAATCTGTAGTGTTACCATTACACCATATCCCAATGTCTTTTTTGTTGTTGCAATGTCATTTCTTAATTGCGAGTGCAAAGGTAACACTTTTTTCTGAACCCACAAAATTTTTCTCAACTTTTTTCTCGAAAATCGTTATTTTTTTCATTTTTATGCCTTTTTCGTCCTAAACCGCTTGGTTTTGCACCACACCAACCTTAAAAAAACAGAAAAGTTGGAGGAAAGTAACGCATACTCATTTTTTTGCACTATCTTTGTAGTCGAATAAACATAACAACAACTCAATGAATACAGCAAAACAATTAGTAGAGACAATTAAAGAAGGAATACAAGAGAAAAAAGGCAGCAATATCGTCATTGCCGACCTGAGCGAGATAGACGGCACCATAGCCAAGTACTTTATTATCTGCCAAGGCGGTTCACCCTCCCAGGTAGAGGCTATAGCAGAATCGGTAGGCGACTTCTGCCGTAAGAAGTTGGGCGAGAAACCTGTCAACGTTGCAGGATTGGGAAACGACCAATGGGTAGCCATCGACTTTGTGGACGTACTCGTACACATCTTCCAGCCTGAGGTAAGACAGTTCTACGATCTGGAACACCTTTGGGAAGACGCCAAGCTGACAATCGTGCCAGACGTGATGTAACAGTCGCGCGCGTACATTATTTATATGTACATTATATATAAACAAACATTATTATATATAGATACATAAGAAAGAAACAAAAGTCTTTTTAAAAACAGAAAAGGAAAGGAAACATTCAATATGGAACAAGGCAACAACAAGAACAATTCCGGCGGCCCTCAGCCACCCAAGATGCCTAAGTTCAACATGAACTGGCTCTATATACTTATCATCGTCGGACTGATGGTAGCCTACTTGAGCGGAGGTACAAACTCTTTGGGAGGAAGTGCCACACAAGAAGCCACCTACACACAGTTTAAGCAATACGTGGAAAAAGGTTATGTGCTGAGCGTAGTAGCCAACAAGACCGAAAACACCCTGAAACTGTATATCAACCCCAAGTACTCACGCGAGGTGTACAAGACCTCTGCCAAGAACTTAGGCACCAACCCTTATGTAGAGGTGCAGTTTGGTTCGGTCGATGAGGTGGACAGGTTTGCCAATGCCATGGTGCAAGCCAAGAAAATCAATTCGTTCAGTTATAAGAACGAGTCAACGGACGGTTTCCTCAAAATCTTGTGGAATATCTTCCCACTGATTCTTTTCTTCGTCTTCATCTGGTGGATGTCGGGACGTATGGGCGGCATGGGCGGCTCAGGCGGAGGAATCTTCAATGTAGGCAAGAGCAAAGCACGCATGTACGAGAAAGGCAATGCCATCGGCATCACCTTCAAGGACGTGGCAGGACAGGAAGGAGCCAAACAGGAAGTACAGGAAATCGTAGACTTCCTGAAAAACCCCAACAAATATACTGACTTAGGTGGTAAGATTCCTAAGGGAGCCCTTCTCGTAGGACCTCCGGGAACGGGTAAGACGCTCCTTGCCAAAGCCGTGGCAGGCGAAGCTGGCGTACCTTTCTTCTCGATGAGTGGTTCCGACTTCGTAGAGATGTTTGTCGGCGTAGGCGCATCACGTGTGCGCGATCTCTTCCGTCAGGCTAAGGAGAAAGCACCTTCCATCATCTTCATCGACGAGATTGACGCCGTAGGACGTGCCCGCAGCAAAAACCCATCCATGGGAGGCAATGACGAGCGCGAGAACACGCTCAACGCCCTGCTTACCGAAATGGATGGATTTGGAACAAACAGCGGAGTCATTATCCTGGCTGCCACCAACCGTGTGGACATGCTCGACAGCGCCTTGCTGCGTGCAGGACGATTCGACCGTGAAATACACGTCGACCTTCCTGATCTGAATGAGCGAAAAGCCATATTCCTGGTTCATCTTAAGCCTGTAAAGGTAGACAAGAGTGTAGACGTAGACCTGCTGGCACGACAGACCCCCGGATTCTCGGGAGCCGATATCGCAAATGTGTGCAACGAGGCAGCCCTTATAGCAGCACGCCACGATAAGAAGAGCGTAAGCAAACAAGACTTCCTCGATGCTGTAGACCGTATCGTAGGCGGACTGGAGAAAAAGACCAAGGTGATGACTGCAGAGGAGAAGCGAAGCATCGCACTCCACGAGGCTGGTCATGCCACCATTTCATGGTTCTGCCAGTATGCCAATCCACTTATCAAGGTAACTATCGTACCACGCGGACAGGCTCTCGGAGCAGCCTGGTATCTGCCCGAAGAACGACAGATCACCACCAAGGAACAGATGCTCGACGAGATGTGTTCGCTCATGGGTGGACGCGCTGCCGAGGAACTCTTTACGGGCCATATATCATCGGGAGCCATGAACGACCTGGAAAGAGCCACCAAGAGTGCCTATGGCATGATAGCCTACTTAGGAATGAGCGACAAGCTGCCTAATATATGCTATTACAACAACCAGGAATATTCCTTCCAGCGTCCATACTCTGACACCACTGCCCGCATGATAGACGAAGAGGTGCTCAAGATGGTGAACGAACAGTACACACGTGCGAAGAACATCCTCGTAGAGCACAAGGAAGGCCATAACGCCCTTGCCGAACTCCTCATCCAGAAAGAGGTGATCATGGCAGAAGACGTAGAGAAGATCTTCGGCAAGCGTCCATGGCTAAGCCGTTCACAGGAAATCATGGAGGACGAGCAGCCCAAGATTGACGACAAACTGAAGGAACTGCCCGAGGTTCAGGCAGCCATCAAGGCTCACGAACAGGCACAACAAGAAGACAGCTCGTCTGAAAGCACCGAAAACAATGATGCCGACGTGCACAACGACGAGAACTCACAAGAAACAAACAACAAATAAAATAAGGAATCACAAATGACCGACAAACAAAAGAATCTTATCGTGAGGTCTATCACGGGCGTCTTGTTCGTGGTGTGCATGGTGTCTTGTTTCCTCAACCCAAGAGCCATGATTTTCCTCTTTACCATCATCACAGGACTCAGCATCTGGGAATACTGCGGACTGGTTAACAACGAGAAGGAAGACGTCACCGTCAACCGTCTGATCTGCACCATTGCCGGAGTGTACTTTTTCTTAGCCGTGGCAGGACTGCGAATGGGCATCGTAGGCAATTTCATTGTCTTTGTGCCCTATCTGCTCACCATCGTCTACCTGTTTATCAGCGAACTGTATACAGGCAACAAAGATGCTATCAACGACTGGGCATACACCATGCTCTCGCAGATGTACATCGCCCTGCCCTTCTCTATGATCAATATTTTGGCTTTCGAATACTCAGCTTTCGACGGACAGATACACTACGACATGCTGTTGCCACTGAGTATTTTCATATTCCTTTGGACAAACGATACCGGAGCCTACTGCAGCGGTTCGCTCTTCGGCAAGCATAAACTCTTCCCACGCATCAGTCCCGCCAAGAGTTGGGAAGGAAGCATAGGCGGAGGTATATTCGTTCTGATTGCAGCTGCCGTGATTGGTTATTTGGCAAATGACGGCGAGGCTCACCGACTCAGCATTGCCGGATGGATGGGTTTAGGCCTGGTTGTCGTGTTCTTCGGAACATGGGGCGACTTGGTAGAGAGTCTCTTCAAACGCACTTTGGGAGTAAAGGACAGCGGCACACTGCTGCCTGGACATGGCGGTATGCTCGACCGTTTCGACTCTTCGCTCATGGCCATCCCCGCAGCTGTCATCTATCTCTATACACTGCAGCTTTTCGTATAAAATAGAGTAGATGTGGGGAGTTACCCCCAGCACCTCTCATTGCACCGTACGTACG
>CAVACC010000135.1:0-3564 GCA_963587495.1 Clostridia bacterium
CTGCTTTCAATGTACGCTCCTCTTCTGCTTCAGGGAGCACGATGCGCTGCTTGTCTGCTTTAGCGCGAGCTACAATTTGCTGTAATAAGTCCATTTTATTTTTATAGTTTAAATATTTGTTGTCATTAGTAGATTTGTCGGTATGTTAGGCTGGCTCATATAGAAATTCGTCTTTTTGCCACATCGACTTTGCAAAAGTACATATTTTCTTTTGAATAACCCTTATTAAATTGTGTAAAAAAAGCTAAAACCGAAGATATTCTGTAGCGTAAAGGTTTACGTGCATCATTCTTCACGCAATTACATCATTTCTTGAGTCAAAATACTCTCCAGTTCTTCTGCCGAAAGGCGTAAACGGAACTCACCCTTAATGGCTACGCTGATGCGTCCTGTCTCTTCCGACACGATGACAGCTATGGCATCACTGCTCTGAGAAATACCAAGAGCGGCACGGTGGCGCAAGCCCAGCTCCTTAGGAATATCAAGGTTATGGCTCACAGGAAGTATACAGCCAGCCGACATGATGCGCTTGTTGGAGATAACCATAGCACCATCGTGAAGAGGCGAGTTTTTGAAGAATATGTTTTCGATGAGGCGCTGATTGATTTTCGCATCTATCTCCTCGCCTGTATCCATGATGTCTTTCAGCGGCACGCCACGCTCGATAACGAGCAAGGCTCCCACATATTTCTTCGACATACTCATACATGCCATCACGATGGGCATGATGGTCTCCTTATCGACCTCACGGGCATCGTCCTTGTTGGAACGGAAGAAACGCACAAACCTGCGCATGCCTTTCTGAGAACCTATCTCATAAAGGAACCTGCGGATGTCTTCCTGAAAGATGACGATGAGGGCTATGACACCCACACTCACCAACTTGTCGAGAATAGATCCCAACAGACGCATTTCCAACACTTGACTCACAAAAAGCCAGATCAGCACAAAGAGCATGATGCCCACAAAGATATTGAGGGAGCGAGACTCCTTCATCAGGCGATAGACATAGAAGAGCAACGAGGCTACCAAGAATATGTCGAGCGCATCTTTTATTCCAAATTCAATCATACATTGGTTTTGTTTTGACGTTTAATGAAGTTTGACGGAAAGTCCATCATCCCCGACTTCATCCCTTCTTGTTCATGGCTTCCACGATTCTTACTGCCTCTACTGCTTCCTTCACATCGTGAACACGCAGAATAGAAGCACCCTTCATCAGAGCTACAGTATCGAGCACCGACGTGCCGTTGAGCGAGGTTGTGGCATCGCCTCCCAGCAACTTGTATATCATACTCTTGCGGGATATGCCTACGAGGACGGGCAGTTCCATGACGTTCAGTTTCTCCATCTCGGCATAAATCTGATAATTCTGAGCAAGGTCCTTACCAAATCCAAAGCCCGGGTCGAGAATGATATCCTTGGCTCCTAAGTCACGAAGTTGCTGCACCTCGCGTGCAAACCCCTTCATCATAGCGGCAAGCGTGGGCTGTACAGACATTAATATATAAGGTACCTTCAGCTCGCCCACCACACGAAACATCTCCGGATATTCCGCCTCTTGCTGGTGCAAGGGCACATTGGCTATACCGGTAATACCACCTTCCGACACATCATTGATGATATCAGCTCCCCATTCCTCTATGCACTTGCGTGCCAGGGTCGGGCGATAGGTATCTACCGAAATGGCTGCATCAGGTTGCTCACGACGTACTATATCGAGAGCAAATTTCAGGCGGCGCCCTTCCTCTTCTTCCGACACCTCATCGGCACCGGGGCGTGTAGAGAAGGCGCCCACATCGATGATGCTTCCACCTTCTGCGATTATCTGGTTTGCCCTATTGGCTATTTCCTCTTCTGTCTGCTTGCGACTGCCAGAATAGAAACTGTCAGGAGTGACATTCAGAATACCCATCACCTGTGGCGTACTCAAATCCATCAGGCGACCTTTAATATTGATTGTATATTCCATCGAGGTTATTCCTTTCCCTTTGTTCTTTCTTATTAAGCTCTACCGCCCAACACCCCAAGCACATCCATAATCCTATGCGCAAAGAGGACTTCGACAGCAGAATATCTCTGCAAAAATAGAAAGAATTATCGAGAAAACGTGCTTTTTTAAGAAAATTGTTTGATATGTCCACGATTTAAAGTACTTTTGCAGTCAAAACAATAGTTATAAACTATGGATATTTCAGAACTCTATCAGATTTACCTGAAGCACCCGGTGATTACCACCGACAGCCGCGACTGTCCTGAGGGCAGTATTTTCCTGGCTTTGAAGGGTGCCTCGTTCGACGGCAACAAGTTTGCCGCCATGGCCTTGGAGAAAGGCTGTGCCTATGCAATAGTAGACGAAAAAGAGTATGCCCAGGAGGGCAATGAGCGAGTCATCCTTGTAGAGGATTGTCTCATCACCTTCAAGGAACTGGCCCGTGAGCATCGCCGTCATTTCAACATTCCTGTAGTGGGAATCACAGGAACCAACGGCAAGACCACGACCAAGGAACTGGTCTCTGCCGTACTCGGTGAAAAATACAATGTGATGTTCACACAGGGCAACTTCAATAATGATGTGGGTGTGCCCAAGACGCTCTTCCGCCTTGCCCCAGAGCATGAGATTGCCGTCGTAGAAATGGGAGCCTCTCATCCTGGCGACATCCAGAAACTCGTAGAATATGTGGAACCTACCTGCGGCATGATCACCAACGTAGGCCGTGCCCACCTGCAGGGCTTCGGAAGTTTCGAGGGAGTGAAGAAGACCAAGGGCGAACTTTACGACTTCCTTGCTGCCAGCGATGCTTTGGTATTCATCAATGCCGACAATGAGCACCTGATGGAGATGGCAGACCAGCGCAATATCAACCGACTCATCACCTACGGCAAGGAAGACAGCTGTGACGTATGGGGCGAGGTTATCTCGTGTGCACCCTTCCTGAAGTTCCGCTGGCGCACTGAGAGTTTCGACTGGCATGAGGTTCAGACTCATCTCATCGGCTCTTATAATATCGACAACATGCTTGCCGCCATCACCATCGGCCTTCATTTCGATGTGAAGCCTCAGCAGATAGACCATGCTTTGGAGAATTACATTCCAAGCAACAACCGTTCGCAGTTGGAGGAGACGGCACACAACAAGCTGGTGGTGGATGCCTACAATGCCAACCCCTCGAGCATGGCTGCCGCCATCGAGAACTTCCGCGTGATGGATGTACCTCAGAAGATGGCTATCTTAGGTCAGATGGGCGAACTTGGCGAGGTAAGTCACGAGGAACACCAGAAGGTTGTAGACCAACTTCAGGCTGCCGGCTTAGAGAATGTCTGGCTGGTAGGCGATGAGTTCCTGGATATCCCTTGCAGCTACCGCAAGTTCCATGATGTAGAAGAGGTAAAGGCAGCCATCAAGGAAGTACAGCCTCACGACCACTACATCCTCATCAAGGGCAGCAACAGCGTGAAGCTTTTCCAGCTTCCTGAATTGCTGTAAAAGATAGCCATCATCTATAAACAATAGAGTAGATGTGGGGAGTTACCCCCAGCACCTCTCATTGCACCGTACGTACG
>CAVACC010000136.1:0-3472 GCA_963587495.1 Clostridia bacterium
ACTGACAGCATTTTCATTCGTTTTTCCAAAAATAGGCATCTTTTTCAGTGCCCTCAATGGTAAAGAGGGACGGGGTGATTTTAGAAAAAATCCCTCATTAAGGCTAAAGGAAAAACTGGTGGGTTTTCGAAAGAATCCCCATCGCGAAACCAGAGAATCGGAGTTGCGAAACCAGCATTCGGAGTTGCGAAGCCAGAGATTCCTCAGAGCGAACCAGAGATTTCTCTGAGCGAACCAAAGAATCATGGGAGCGAACGAGGCGAACATCGCATTCGCTCCCACGAATCTGGTATTCGCTCCCACGAGCGCCAAAACCGCACAGCAGGGGGGGGGGAAGCACAGCAGAGAGCAGAGGAATCTCCGCTTCACCATCAGAGAGAAGCGGAGGGAGAATCACAATTCATCTTTGTTCTCAATGAAGCGGGAGTCAGCAGCAATGGTGACTCCCTCTTTCTCCACCACCCACCACCCATGGGTGTTGTTGCGCCGCGTCTTGCTGTACCCCAGGTGGGTCATCACGTCGCCCACGTTGCGGGTAGAGAAGGAGGAACGGAACACGGGGTTGCCGGCGATGTGTTCGAGGATCTCGGCACTCGTCACGAACTTCAGGTTGGGGGAGTGGATGTCGGAGTCGGGGTCGGGGACACGGTAGTATTTCTGGATCAGCTCCTCCATGTAGTTGTTCACGATGAAGAGGCGGTTGTGCACCTCCAGGTGACGGATGTCCTTCGGTGTGAGCCAGTACACCCAAGGCTCCTCCTCTGCATCGGATGCAGCAGCGAGCGTTTTCTCCTTCATCACCTTCTGTCCCAGCGCCAAGGCCTGGGCGTAGAGATGGCGGTAGTCGATGGGAGTCTCGCGAGGGCTCTGGATGCGCTCCACCTCCCATACGAGGTAGCGTCGTATCTCCTGCTCGCTGATGATGTGGATGTTGTTGCTCGTGCCGCAGAGCGAGGCGTTGTGGAGCAGCTGAGAGCTGTAGCGGGCATAGGGACGTCGCAGGGTGATGGTGGGCTTGGTGACGATGCTCTTGAAGGCGCTGAGGTTCTTGCCCATGGGCGTCTCAAACTCATCGAGACAGATGAGAGCCTTGCTGGCACACAGCTCCAGGAAGTCCTTGTTGTTGTAGTCGGCGGTGGAGTCGTTGGCGTAATACTGGCGCAGCTCGGGAGGCAGCAGGTACTGGAAGAAGGAGGTCTTGTAGAGTCCGCCCTTGCCCACGAGGATAAGCACCATCTCGTTGACCACCCTCGGGGATACCCAGCACGCCACCATGCCTACGATCCACTTGCGGAACATCTCGGTGAACTCCTGCTGTGTGTGGTAGTGGGTGGGGTAGTTCTTCACCACCACGCGCCGGCTCAGCTCACCGATGTAGTCGGGGTCGCCCTCCTTCCATTCGGGCAGGCTCTCGAGAAATTCGGTCAGAGGATTGTATCGTCTCACGAAGTCGCTGTTCAGCACGATGTCCAGCAGGTTGAGGGGGATCTTCAGTCCGTCGAGATCCATCCATGAGAAGATGGAGTTTTCGATGGGGTCGTCGACGATGGTCCAGCGGAAGTAGCTGGTGTTCTGGATGTCGAGTCCCCGCATCTCGGTCTTGTCGGTGATGGTGTTTCGGCGCAGCTCGAGTCGGGTGCTGAGCCACTGCCTCACGTCCTTGACGTCGGGGGTGCGCTTGTATCGTTCGCCGGGGGCATAGAGGTGCCAGCAGCCGAAGTTGGCGGGGTGCTTGTACATCCAGTCTACGATGCTCTTGATGCCGTCGTACTGGCTGCCATACTGCTGCAGCATCCAGTTGAGCAGCTGTTCCTTGTCGGCTCCGTAGCTGTGGCAGAATCCTGCAAACCGCATACAGTATTCGTGGTGGCTGCCGGGCTGAAACTGCACCCGCCAGTTCCTGGCATGGTCCTCCACCCGCTGTATGATGGCTTCGAAGGAGGGGGTGCCGGCCTTGGTGGCGTTGCTCTTGCTGCGGTTCTTCTCGGCATTTTTCCTGACGGCTTTGTCGGCTGCCTCCTCTTTCTCCTGTTCCTTCAGTACCACGTGTTGATAGAACCAGTCCACCTCGTCGGGGGTGAAGGTGAGGGGCTTGGAGTCCCAGCAGAAGTAGGCTTTCGCGTCGTGGGCGAGTCCGCAGAGCCTCACCATGTCCTTGCACTGCTGGTCGGCAGAGATGTGCAGCAGGTCGTCGTAGATGGAGATGGCTTTGTCGACGGCGAGACGGTGCAGTTCGGTGATGGTGAGGGTGCATCCCTTGGGCCGTTCGTAGCGCAGGAGGATGCGTAGTCCCTTTCCGCTGATGGTGCGGTACACCACCATGGAGTAGGGCGACTTTGAGGCGAGCTCCACTTTCTCGTCGAGCCCGATTTCTGCGACGTGGTCGTAGTCGAGCATGAGCCATCCCGTGGCGCATCCGAAGTCCTCGAGCTTTCGTCCCGTCCGCCTGAACTGGATGGAGGGGCAAATGGCGGGTTGAAGGCGCTTGGTGTTATAGGCCATTTTTGTGTCTACACTTTGCGCCTTGCGATAGCTCTTTGTGTTTTCTTCCAGTGCCTTGTCATAGAGGATGAGTCTTTCCAGTTCTGCGGTACTGATGAGCGGACTGTGCTTGGTCACCCTTAACGAGGCAAAAAATGACGGCAGGTTATTGGTTGTTTCCATTGTTTAGGTTGTTTATAAATTTATATGATTCTTAGGATTTATTATTTTGTATTCATTTCGTGTTGGTACAGTATTTCGGCCTTGCGGTAGAGGGTGCCTTTCTGCTGTTCCCGACTGAATGCGGCGTGGGCTTCTATGAGCTTGTCGTTGTCACCACGGGTCATTTTGAGTTTGAACAGATAGTAACTTTCAGTGAACTCGTCTGTCAGGCTCTTTACTCTTTCACGCGATGAATGTTTCATACGCTCCTCTTCATCCCTTTTCCTCAGGATGTTGATGATGCTCAGTTCTATGCGGAGTATCTGTTCCGGGGCGAGTATTCCTTCGTCCAAGTGCCTCAGTGCGTTGTAGTTGAAATGACCTTCATCCATGATGTTGCGAAACTTTATTTTGTATACTCTCATTTGTTTAGCCAAAAAGTCTTGCCTTCTACGGCAAAATCTGTAGATGCATCTCAGTTTCTGCTTTTTGTCTTCGGGCAGTGAAAGCACTTGTTTTATTTCTGCATCTTTTGCCATAACGGTGTTGGTTTTCTATTTACCTGCAAAGTTCGGCATTTTTTTTGTAACCGATGTTATCTCCTATATGAGACAACAACGTTAATTTTGTTGCGAAAGTTTAGTATCTCTTAACGGTCAGAGCGTCTTTTTCCATCATGCCAAAATGCCGGGCAAAAAACAAAATAGGGGATGCAGTGCACTTTTTTGTCTCCATTTTTCTCGCATCCATCTAATTATTAATACTTTATACCATTTTTCTCGCGTTGTTTATATATAAATGTTGAAATGAATCGGCACGGCAGCAGTTT
>CAVACC010000137.1:0-3122 GCA_963587495.1 Clostridia bacterium
TCGATAATCAATGGGATGTTGTGGCGATGAGCAATCTCTGCCAACTTATCGATATCGGTTACATCAGAGTTAGGATTTCCGAAGGTCTCTGCATAGAGTGCCTTGGTATTGTCCTGGATGGCAGCCTCTACCTGCTCGAAGTTGCGAGGATCCACGATGGTGTAGCTTACACCCTGTGTGGATAATGTATGAGTGATGAGGTTATAAGTACCACCGTAGATGTTGTCGGCAGCTACGATGTGGTCGCCATTCTGAAGGATGTTCTGCAGAGCGTAGGTAACGGCGGCAGCACCAGAAGCGACAGCCAAACCTGCTACACCACCCTCGAGGGCAGCTACACGGTCTTCGAATACACCCTGAGTAGAGTTGGTCAAGCGACCATAGATGTTACCTGCGTCACGGAGTCCGAATCTATCGGCAGCGTGCTGAGAGTTGCGGAACACATAACTTGTGGTCTGGTAGATAGGCACCGCACGAGCGTCGGTAGCTGGATCTGGATTTTCCTGACCTACATGCAACTGAAGTGTCTCAAAGCGAAGTTTCTTTTCTGTACTCATAATCTATGTCCTTTCTTTAATTTTACGTTAATATTCAATCTTATTCATTTATATAAATTGTCGCCCAGAAATCAGATTTATGTTCTCTCTGAAAGACATTCTGATGTCCTTCTGAAAGTCATCATGCTGTTTGTTCTGATTGACGCTGCAAAGGTACGGCGATTTTTTGGATTCTGAAATAGCATATGAGTAGTATTCCTGCTACCACGTTTGTGGTATTCGGGCATTTTTTAGCAGAAAAATGGGTAAAATTACCTAATTTGGCTGTGATTCGTTACTTAATTTGGCTGTGTGAACCATCTCTTGTTCATTAGGCCTATTTTATTTTTATGTTTTTAACAAATTCTTATGCAGTCTTTTCGCTTTTTCACGTATCTTATATATATTGTGCACAATATCGCACACCCAACATGAAGATAGAAAAGCTGATAGAAAGAGTAAAGGCAGGTGATACTGACGCCTTGAAAACAGTTTATGATGCGTATTCTCAAAGGATGAGAAACGCTTGCATAAAAATTACCCAAGAGGACGAGGACACGGTGGATGACCTCGTCCAAGAATCGTTTATACGAGCTTATTATTCTTTGGAAAAGCTAAAGGATGCTTCAAAGTTTGGGGAATGGCTTGTTGCCATTACTAAAAATGTATCCTTGCGATATTTAGAGAGGAAGCGTAAGATACAAGTGCTATCTTTCTCGGAAATTGGGGATGGGTTTGATGTGGAAAGTTCTTATACTTCTGATTCCAAATTGGAAGAAAAAGAACTTTTTGAGCTTATCGACAAGTTGCCTTCCGGATACTGCAACGTGTTCAGAATGGCTGTCATTGACGGCTTTTCGCATAAAGAAATTGCAGAAAAGCTTGGTATTGAGCCACATAGTTCATCATCACAATTGACAAGAGCAAAGGGATTGTTGCGTAATATGATAAACAGGCGAATGCTGACTGTCATTTCCATATTGCTCATCAGCATACCTATATATAAATATCTGTTTTGGAAGAGAAGTACGGAAAAGGAGCAACAACCTGTAGCCAATATAAATGATGCTGCCAAGGGAAAGCGTTCTGTTGATCGTGTAACTGTGCAGCCTACTACCCAATCACCTGTGGTTGACAAGAATATAATAGCAACGGCAAGTCAGGACAAAATGAATTTGCCGGATTACCTCGTTGTTGATTCTGTTGGCATTCAAACAGATTATAAAACTGATCATAAAACAGATTTCGAAACTGGTTATGAAAAGACTGATTCGGCAATCAATATTGTAGTAGCAATAGATAAAGATAGCGTTTCACTCGATACAATAAAACATGCTGTTCCTAAGTTAGAAGAATTTATAGCAAAGGAAGTTACTCCAAGTTACAAAAGCAAGTGGCAACTGCTTGCCATGGGTTCTGTGGGTTCTGCATTGGCTCAGACTGCTTATAAGATACTTGTGGGCAATAAGGGTGAAGATAGTACTGATGGACCTCAACCTTCAGGACCACAAATGTTTTCAACTTGGGAGGAATATTCTCAGTATTTACAGCAGAATGCGCATGGCCATATCTCGGAGGCAGAAAAGGCTCTTATGGAAATCGCCATCAACAATACGAACAATATCAATAACATTAAAAACGGTGGAAAAATCGTAGAGCATGAGTATCATGACAAACCAATCACATTTGGATTGTCCATGACTAAGACTATCAATAGAAATTGGAACATGGAGACTGGTCTTCAATACTCCCAACTGAAGTCTGAATTCATTTTGGGTGAGGATGACTACTATGTACAAAAGCGGCAGAAAGTCCAGTATTTGGGCATTCCTTTGCGTTTGTCATACAAGTGGTTTGGCGCAAACAGGTGGACAGCATACACTTCCGCAGGTATCATCCTGAACATACCTTTATCTGGCAAGACAGATGAACAATATGTAACAGGAACAGTAATTCCATATTCAGATAGCTGGCATTTTACCCCGCCATTCCAATGGACAGTTGGTACGGGTGTCGGATTACAATATAATTTTGCGAATAATTGGGGTGTTTATCTGGAACCGACATTCAGTTGGCACATACCTAATGGAAGTACGACGCGTACCATTTGGACAGAACATCCATTTACCATTACCGTTCCTTTCGGAATCAGGTTTACATGGTAAAAACAATGCCTCATGCAGTCTTTAGAACTTTTGGTGTATCTTTAATAGTAGAAACACAAAAGTTTCTTAAGACGCATGTACAAGACAAAAGACTATATACGAAATGGGGTTATGTACCTCAACAATATGTTACGTCCTCGGCACAAGATGCTGAGTACGCTAATGTTGTATTCCACAACAAAATGCCAATCTCGTTGCAAGCATTGTTCTATTTGGCAAAAGCCAGTAGAGCATCTTTCTTTTAAAGACATCAAGGAGATTATGCGCAGTAAATGTATATCGCAGCATACGATTGTTGGGTTGGAAGGTGGGGAGTTCCTGCTTCATCCTGAGGCAGATGTAATAATGGAGTGGTTCAAGGAGAATCATCCCAATTATACATTACTATCCAACTGCTTAAATCCCCAAAAAGTGATAGATG
>CAVACC010000138.1:0-2824 GCA_963587495.1 Clostridia bacterium
CAGAAATCGTGACCGAGGATGCAGAGAAGATTCATGGTCTCCGACTAATCTGTGAGCGTTTCCTTCCTCAACACATGGATGCTTTCGACCAGAGCATCGCCCGTTCCCTTTCACGCACGGCTGTTGTTCGCATCACGCTTACAGAGCCGCCAACCGGCAAACGCAAGCAGTATGATAAGGAGGGCGAGGAAATGAAATATGGCAGAATGGAATAAACGAACTTTAAAGCATATTGATTATGAAGAAGATAAAGTTAAGCAATGGCGTGGAAATGCCGCAATTAGGATATGGTGTTTATCAGGTGGAACCTGATGAGTGTGAGCGTTGCGTGCTGGATGCGCTCAGCGTGGGCTACCGGATGATAGATACTGCGCAGGCTTATCTCAACGAGGAAGCCGTGGGCAACGCATGGAAGAAGAGCGGTGTGAATCGTGATGAGATTTTCCTCGTTTCCAAGGTCTGGCCTTCCAACTATGGCGACGGACAGACCATGAAGAGCATCGACGAGAGTCTGCGCAAACTGCAGACCGACTACATCGACCTGATGCTCCTCCACCAGCCTTACTGCGACCGCTATGGTGCTTACCGTGACTTGGAAAAAGCTTACAAGGCTGGAAAGGTTCGTGCCATCGGAGTGAGCAACTTCTTCCCTGATCATCTCATAGACCTGGCTGCAAACATGGAGATTGCGCCGATGGTGAACCAGATGGAGACGCACGTGTTCAACCAGCAGCATGAGACCCGAAAATTCATGGATGAGATTGGCACCAAGCTCATGGCATGGGCTCCGTTGGCAGAAGGACAGAACGGCTTGTTCACCAACCCTACCCTCACCCAGATTGGTGAGAAATACGGAAAGACTGCCGCACAAGTAGCCTTGCGCTGGCTGTTGCAGAGCGACGTAATCATCATCCCGAAGACCGTTCACAAGGAACGAATGCAGGAGAATCTGAATCTCTTCGACTTCGAACTTGATGCTGAGGACATGCAGAAAATTGCTGCGCTCGACACCGCCCATAGTCTCTTCCTCGACCATCATAGCGGAGAAACTACCAAGCAGTTTATGGAGTGGAGAGCTGTGGTGAAACCTACAGAATAGAAGAAGCATGCTCATATAGAAAAACCCTGGCATGGTATTTGCAATAAAGGAACTACCACTAAGCCCTTTTGCCAAAAGTTATTATTAATCTAAATTAAGATTTATGGAAAAGACTGAATTATTTGTTTGCAGATGTCATGATGTCAGCCATCAGTTGGTTTTAGAGACCCTTGAAACGGAAGAAGACGAGGAACGCGTTGTTTATGGATGTTTCCATATTGTTCATCTTGAATTTTGGGATAAACTGAAAAGTGCTACTAAATATCTCTTTGGCAGAAAGCGTAAGGATGGTGATTTTGACGCGTTGTTGTTACGTCCCGAAGATGCTGACAGACTGGCATGGTTTGCCAACTATTTGGATGGTGGAGTTTCGGCTATAGATAAGGCCGTAGCTCCCTTCGGCTTCACATTCTGCAGCAAAGAGAATGTGTATGACGTGGCTCTTGAATTCTATCAATACACGCTTAATGACGGAACCGTACATTCCGAGTACGAGATGTCGGTATGTGTGTCCCTTAAGCCCGGCAACATCTTATACAGACTCTATCGCACCGCCAAGTACTTATCCGGTTACTGCTCCTGCTACGGCGACTTCGACTCCTTCGAGTTCTTGCCGACAGATGCTGCGAAGCTTCATCGTATGGTGAGTGGATTGAGAGCGTGTTAGGTTTATGTGACAAACCCCAAATACATTATAACTTATTTTATCTACGGCAGAGCCAATTATCATTTTTTGATACTGCCGTAGTAATATATATATTACGTGAACATAAATGGAGTTATTGTTAAGTACAACAATATCGTTGTATTGATTCAATAATATGCTTTGCCTTTTCTTCGTTTATATACAAATAAGGTCCCCCTATTGGGATAACGTCAAAAAAGCGTTTAGCAATTCCATGGCAAACAACTTTTTTATCTTGAATGATTCCTACAGTCCACTCGAAACCTATTGAATGAATGATAGGTTTCTTGTCTTTTCGAAAATTCAATGACCAACTATATATTGGTTGTGAATTAGTGTCGCCATAACAATTGTCCCATACTACAAACCTAATATTCGCATTGCGGTTTTGTCTTCTTGTATCTACCAAAGTCTTAACCATGGATACTTCGTCAGTTTCTTTCTCCTCTTTCTTTTTAACAAACCCCATCGATTTGCCTAATTTATATGACTCCGTGCATACATTCCACAATTCAGCAACCAAACACCCTCGTTTTTGATAATGTTCGATAGCACTCTTATGCAGGAATGATGCCAAGCCCATTCTCAAAAAGTCAGGTTTAACACATACCGCACGAAAGATCATCCTTATACATTCTTCACTTGGTGGTGAGAACGTCAAAAATGCAACGGCTTTGCCTTCATATCTAAGTACAAAGACGTTCTGATCCTTAAAGGCCTCAAGTATAAAACCGTTAAGATTATGATAAAGGGCATACCCATAAAGTTCTTTATGATTTTCAAAAGCGTCTTTCAGCCACTCTGAAATATCTTTAAAATCAGTCATTGTCGCCTTCTTTATTAAACGAAAGCGACTTAGCGGTATCTTTATAATTTCTTCAGCCATATTCATATTGAATTTTTGATAAGCAATTATTTAATTAATTACCCCAGTTCGGGATAAGAATAGTTCATAAAAAAGTTGGTAGTCTCACAAATATTTTGCACCTTTATAGGTGATTTACAACAAGTTACAAATATATTTGATATGACTACCGATT
>CAVACC010000139.1:0-2249 GCA_963587495.1 Clostridia bacterium
GAAATAACACCATTTTTATACCGGATTTTTGATTCGAATTTTGAACACCCTACCTGTAAGGGCAAAAGCTTTACTAATTGCCGGGGAATTTTAAAGCTTTTGCCCTTACAGGGCGACAAGTTTGCGAACATAATAACCCAGGGCGTTGCCCTGGGCTAAGAGCTTCTGCCCTTTCAGGGCGTACTGCGTAATTCCAATCGTACAGGTCGAGATTTATTCTTGTCAAGAATTTGAGAAATTGTTTCTTGTCAAGAATTTAAGTAATTGTTTTTTGTCAAGAATTTAAGTAATTGCTTTTTATCAAGAATTTGAGAATTGGAGATTTATTTATCAACAGAACTTTCTCGTGTCAGGAAGTTATAGAAGTTAAAGAAGTTATAGCCCATAGCCTTTTGCCGTATACTTAGCAATAAAGCTTATGGCTCTAACTTCCCCATTTGCGAAAGTAGAATAAAAAATCCCTTTATCAAAGATCTCTCAAATTCTAAAATTCTTGATTAAAATGATTTCCTTTATTCATTGACCACTTCGACCTGCATCACGACATCCTCTTTGGGTCGGTCATCGCGAAGAGTCTCGCAGTTCTGAATCTTCTCCACAACATCGAGCCCCTCTACCACTTCACCGAACACGGTATACTGTCCGTCGAGGAAAGGCGTGCCGCCCAGCTCGGTGTAAGCCTTGGTCTGCTCGTCGGTAAACTTGGGATAGCCCTGCTCTCTGCAGCGCTTGCGAGTCTCGTCGGCAAGCTCATCCTGGAGTTTCATCAGCCCCTCACGGTCACGGCTGCGGCGCAGGTTCATGATTTCATCATGATGCTCGCGAGCCAACTCGTTGAAGACATTCTGCTCTGCCTGCATCGCCATCTGTTTCTCCATCTGGCGCAGTTCGTTCTGTCGATAAGTCTTGCCCCACACGATGTAGAACTGGCTTCCGCTGCTCTCGCGCTGTGGGTTCACCTCGTCGCCCAAACGGGCTGCACTCAAGGCTCCACGCTTATGAAACAGGCGTGGACAGTCTATCTCGGCAGGGATGGTATAGTCGGGTCCGCCCGTTCCCAACATCTTTCCCTTGGGAGCATTCTTGCTGTCGGGGTCGCCGCCCTGAATCATAAAGTCCTTGATGACACGATGAAAAAGTGTGCCGTCGAAGTATCCTTCCTTAGCCAATTTTATGAAGTTGTCACGATGACGAGGAGTCTCGTCGTAGAGGCGCACGATGATGTCGCCCTCTGTAGTCTTGATTTTTACTGTTGACATATTTGAATTCGATGATAATTTAATCAACTTTCGATAATGAAGAAGTAAAAGAACCTAAAAAATTCAATTACTTATAATATTCCTCCCACTGCTTCATCGCCTCTTTCCAGTCGGTCTGCTCGCCCTCAGCGACAGCCTGCTGCAGGCGCTCAGCCTCATCGCGGGCCTTGTCACGCGCACGCTTTGCCTTCATTGCCTCGATAGTGGCATCGTCGAGGATTACGATGGCTCCACGCTTGATGGCATCTTGCAACTCCTGCTCGCCGAAGGCCTTGCCAGGCTCATTGAAGTCGGAGATATTAAACTCGTAGTCGACACGCAGGTCGTGACGTATCTGTTTCTGCTGCAAACGGTTTCCCGCATTCTTGAGACGCAGCAACTTTCCTATCTGGCTGATTTCTGCCTGTGAGTATTTATTTCTTCCCATAAATCTTATTTTTCTTCTGCAAAGATAATGGAAATCGAGCGCAAAACATCAAGTTTGCTTGATTTTTTTGCCGAAATGCAGCTTATTTTCTTCAAAGATTCACCATTTTTTGCCACACTGCATCCTTATCAAATTTGAAGAAACCAGACTTTTGTCATGATTGCCATTTTCCCTTTATTCCATTTTTGTAAGGTTTTTAGACATTCCCGACAAGATATCCGCCCCATCCAACTACACCCACTGATAAGCAACAGCTCTGTCACGACAAAACTCCAAGACGAAAAACGACTCCACCGCCTCGGAAGTTTGACCGATGAAACCGCTAAAAAATAGATTTTCAGCCATTTCCTCACACTCTTTCCCTACCATTTCAAGAACAAAAAAATGATATTCACAAAACTTCACAACAAGTATTCTCCATCTACACACATCAACAAGAAATGTTGTTATATTTTACCAGCCAAAATCTACTCATGTGGTGTCATTTGTGTCATTTGTGTCATTTGTCATTAAGGACTTTTGAAGAAAAAAAAGTTCTACTATAGTATATATAAATAATATAT